>JBAVUZ010000764.1:0-4008 GCA_049697035.1 Candidatus Angelobacter sp.
TAATAGCTTGCAGCGCAAATCGTCCGAGTAAGCTTTGGGCATCGTTTGGTTTGTACGGAGATCGCCACTCGCAGCTTAACCTGGATTTAAAGTCCAGGGATATAACTACTTTGGAACTGCTTTAGAATCCTAGATGAGGGGGGAGGGGGAGGGGGTACGGAGATCGCCGGAATTGCCAAAATCGGGTAATTGCCAAAATTGAAAGGCAAAAGCCCCCTTCACACCACCGCTATCAACGGCTTCCCTGGCGGAAACACTTCGCCGATCTCCACCGCGGGCACCCCTGCACTCTTCAGAGCATCGAGCAGCGCGGCGGAATCAGAGCGGGCAACGGAGAGCAGCAACCCGCCGGCGGTCTGGGGATCGAAAAGAATGGTCCGGATTTCTGCTGGGACGCTCTCACCATAGGTGACCAGGCATTCCGCAAAGTCGCGGTTATTGTTGAGGCCTCCGGGGATGAAGCCGGCGCGCACGCAGTCCATGGCCCCGGCAAGCAGAGGAACGTTGGCGGAGTTGATGCGCACGGAAACGCCGCTGCCTGCGGCCATCTCCCGCGCGTGGCCGATGAGGCCGAAGCCGGTAATGTCCGTGGCGGCATGCACCGTGAACTTGCCAGACGCGGCAACCTCAGCGGCGCGCGCATTCAGCGTGGTCATGGATTGGGTGGCGGAGTCAATCCATTCCTGCTTGGCCACACCGCGCTTGATGGCCGTGGAGATTACGCCGGTGCCCAGGCCCTTGGTGAGGATGAGCGCGTCAAGGATCTGCGCGTTGGAGTTGGCCCAGACTTTCTGCGGATCAACCATGCCGGTGACGGAGTAGCCAAACTTGATTTCAGGATCGCGCACGCTGTGGCCGCCGATCACCACGCATCCGGCTTCCATCATTTTGGAAAGGCCGCCGGCAAGGATCTGCTGCAGGACGTCGAGATCGCCTTTATCAGGAAAGCAGACGATGGCCAGCGCGGACAAGGGACGTCCGCCCATGGCGTAAACGTCGCTCAGGGAATTGGTGGCCGCGATCTGGCCGAAGGTGAAAGGATCGTCAACGATGGGAGTGAAGAAATCCACGGTCTGGACAAGCGCCTGCGTGGCGGAAATTTTGTACACTCCGGCGTCGTCGGCTGTATCAAAGCCAACCAGCACGTTCGGGTCATTCTGCCGGGCTAATTTCCCAAGCACCGCGTCCAGCGCCGCCGGACTCAGCTTGCTTGCTCAACCCGCAGCTTTTACCTGCTCCGTGAGCCGGATTGTTTTTAGTTCTGCCATCAGTTGGTATTTTAAAGCATCGCGAACGAGCAGTTGGCAATTAGCAAATAGCAATTGGCCAAAAACGAAAACCTGACCACAGATGAACGCTGATGTTACGGATTGTGAGACTGATTTTTCTAAACAATGAATCCGTGAAATCGGTGTTTATCCGTGGTAAGACGTTTTTCTTGAGATAAGAAGTGCTCTGATCAGTGTTATCCGTGAAAATCAGTGGTAAATAGATTTTTCCAAAATCCGCGTTCATCCGCGGTAGTTCGCAGTTGTTTTGGCTAATTGCCAATTGCTAGCTGCTAATTGCTTAATTTAGCTAGTACGCAATCGAAACCACCTTCACCGTCGGGACCTGGCCGTCCCAGTCGGTAGTCACGTGTTCCAGCGTAAGGCGGAAATCGCGTGTCTGGCCCGGAGCAAGCGGCGCGCGGTCAATCAAGCCGTAATCGACGTAAGGAACATTTGGCAGCAAAACAGTTACAGGGAGCGTATCTTTTTGCGCGATTTCACCCAGAGAATTCTTGAAGATCACCTGCACGCTCGCGCCGGTAACTTTGCGGTCGGTGCCATTGCTGAGCTTGCCTTCGATGTACGTCACCGATCCGCCGGCAAAGTTTTCCGCCGTGGCCATATGCAGTCCGGAAACTTGCAGCTTGGGCAGGTTAGGATCGCCGGGCGCGGTGTTTGCGGGCTTTCCCGCGCGCGTGAGCAGGACCAGTCCGACGATCAGCACCAGCACAAACACTCCACCGGCCGCCATAGGCACCCAGGCTCTGTTTTCACTCTGGTCGGCGGGAGGGGAAAATACTTGCTGGTCTTTTTCGGAATCGCCCATGGCGGAAATTCTAACCTCTCTGCACCCATGCTCCAAGCAGGAGACTGTAACTCTTCAGATTGCTGTATTTCTCCACGGGGTGGAGCAGGCATTTATGCCTGCGGTAAATGCACTTGGCAATCGGCTTCAGCCGCTGAGGTAAAGAGCTTATTCCCCCGCGATTGTCATGCCATCAATGCGCAGCGTAGGCGAGGCCATCGAGCCGCGAAACTTAAGGTCATTGCCAATCTCAGAGATGTTGTTGAGCATGTCTTTCAGATTGCCGGCCACGGTAACTTCTTCCACCGGATAAGTGAGTTCGCCGTTTTCAATCCACAGGCCGCTCACGCCCCGGGAGAAATCGCCGGTAACCATGTTCACGCCAAAGCCGAGAAACTGGAACACATAAAGCCCTTGCCTGATGTCCCCGATAATCTGCTGTGGCGTGCGATCACCTTTTTGCAGATAAAAATTTCCAGCGCCAATGCTTGGTGGCCCAGCCAGTCCTCGGGAAGCGTTGCCGGTGGTCTTCATCCCCAGCTTTTTGGCTGTGTACGTATTCAGCAGGTAAGACTTCAGTACGCCATTTTCGATGACCACAGTGCGGCGCGTGGGAACGCCTTCACCGTCAAACGGCTCTGTGCCAAAGCCGCCGGGCATAGTGCCGTCATCTACGACTGTGATGTTGCTGGCAGCCACTTGCTCTCCCAGTTTGTTGGCCAGGAACGACGATTGCCGGTAAATGGCTCCGCCATCAACGGCGTCAAAAATGTTATCCAGAATCGATTCCGCAACCGTGGGATCAAGCACGATAGGGACCTGCGTGGAAGCGATCTTGCGCGAGCCAAGCCGGCGCAATGTGCGCCGCGCCGCTTCACGTCCCACGGATTCAGGTGATTCCAGCCTGGCCATGGTCCGCGCCAACGCGTACCAGTAATCGCGCTGCATGTTGCCGTTCTCGTCCTGCGCAATGGGCGCGGCGGAAACGGAGCAATACGACCGGCGAAATTCGCCCAGGAAGCCGTGCGAGTTGGCCAGCACCTTGTGACCAATGGCCGCATCGAACGATCCGCCGTCAGAATTTTTCATCCGCGGATCGGCTTCCAGGGCAGCGCGCTCGGCCCGGCGCGCATAGTCAATGCGCTGCTCCGGCGGAAGAGAGTACACATCTTCGTAATAAAGCTTTAGATCGCCCTGCACAGAGCCAAGCTGGTCTGGCTCCGGAAGGTCGGCATAAGCGTCTTCTGAAGTCACTCGCGACAGCTCAATCGCGCCATTGATCAGCCGCTGGATCCCATCTTTGGAGAAGTCGCTGGAATATGTGCTCGCCGTGCGATGTCCAAGAAACGTCCGCAGCCCAATGGCGCGTGATCCGGACTCTTTCAGTGTCTCCACTTCGCCCATGCGCACCACCGTGGAGAACTCTGAGCCTTCGCGCACCACAGCTTCAGCCGCGGTTGCTCCGGCCTTCATCGCGCGTGAGACCACGCTCGCCGCCAGATCGCGCAGCTCTGTATCCACTTCACTCACTGTTTGCGTGTTGGTTGCCATTATCTTGCGGTACCGCCCACGGTCATGCTGTCCAGCTTCAGCGTGGGAATGCCAACGCCCACCGGCACAGACTGTCCATCTTTGCCGCATGTGCCCACGCCTTCGTCAAGCTCAAGATCATTGCCCACCATTGAGACTTTCGTCAGCGCGTCCGGACCATTGCCGATCAGCGTGCAGTTTTTCAGCGGCGCAGTTACATGGCCATCCTCAATCATGTAAGCTTCAGACGCAGAGAAGACAAACTTGCCGTTGGTAATATCAACCTGCCCGCCGCCAAAGTTCACCGCGTAAACACCGCGCTTTACTGATCGAATAATGTCTTCCGGTGAATCGTCGCCCGCCAGCATGTAGGTATTCGTCATGCGCGGCATGGGGATGTGC
>JBAVUZ010000765.1:0-2072 GCA_049697035.1 Candidatus Angelobacter sp.
CTTTGAGCCATGTTTTTATTGTGCTGATGCTGGTTTTCACGATGGTCTCGCAATTCGGCATCACGCCGAGAATGCGTGAACTGCGATCCAGCCCTTCGATGATGGAGTCGACGGCTGGCCGCGCGGAATTCGACCATCTGCATGCCTGGTCCACGCGCCTTGAGGGCGGCGTTCTGTTCCTCGGTCTTGGCGTCGTCATTTTGACCGCGCGGCGGTTCGGCTCGAGCAGTTAGCAAATGGGAAAAAACGGCTCTTGGGCATTGGCTTTTTGGCTCGCTCAACTTTAGTCCTGCCATCGCGGCTTGATACAATCTTGACAGGGCCTCAACACACTCCCTGGCGTCAAAATTTCTAACAAACAGTACTAAATAAGGGCGAGGCCGACCACGCGCCGAGCCCGCTGCAACAGGAGCAAAACGAAGTTTGCGGGTGTATTGCTGTCTAGCGGTTTGGAGCGAAGCGACAAAAAAATGAAAACTGGAATCATCGGCCTGCCGCAGGTGGGCAAGACATCTCTGTTCAAAATCCTGACCAAAGTGGACGTATCGAGCCGCGGCCATTCCAATCCCCGTGAAGCGCATTTGGGAATCGCCAAAGTCCCCGACGACCGTCTCGACCGTCTGGCTGTGCAATACAACCCCAAGAAGCTGACGCATGCCGTGGTGGAATACGCCGACGTGGCCGCGATTGGTCAGGAGGCGTTGAAGGAAACCGCCTTCCTCACGGCCCTTCGCACAGTCGACGCGCTGGCCCACGTGCTGCGCGCTTTTGACGACCCTTCCATCCCTCACGTTGGCGACATCAACCCGCTGCGCGACGCCAAGACCGTGGACTTTGACCTCATCGTAAGCGACCTGGGCCAGGTGGAAAAACGTCTGGAGCGCCTGGAAAAAGACCTCAAGAAGATGAAGAACGCGGAGTTGGAGCGTGAAAACGACCTGATCCTGCGTGCCAAGGCGCATCTGGAAAAAGAACTGCCACTGCGCGAAATGGAAATCACCGCCGATGACGAGAAGCGCATCCGCGGCTTCATGTTCCTGAGCCAGAAACCGATCCTCTACGTGCTGAACGTCAATGAATCTCAGACCCTGGGCGCGGACCTTGAAAACGCTGTCGCCAAATTTGGGTTGCAGGAAATCTCATCGCGCAAAAACGCCGGGGCCACGGCAATCTGCGGCAAAGTTGAAGCAGAACTCGCTGACATGAGCGACGAGGAAGCGCAGGAATTTCTTTCCAGCTATGGACTCAAAGAAAGCGGTCTGACGCGCCTGATCCGCAAGACCTACGAACTGCTGGGCGTGATTTCATTCTTCACCATCGGTGAAGACGAGTGCCGCGCGTGGACCGTGCCGCGTGGATCGCGCGCACAGAACGCCGCGGGGGCAATCCATTCTGATCTGGAAAAGCATTTCATCCGCGCGGAGACCATTCACTGGGACACGTTGCTGGAAGCGGGCTCTGAAGCCAACGCTCGCGCCAAGGGCCAGCTGCGGCTGGAAGGCAAAGAGTACATCGTGCAGGATGGCGACGTGATGCATATCCGGCACAGCGGATGATTCTGCTATTCTCATTGATTCTTCCATGAACCCAATCACTACGAGCATCCTGCTGGGTCTGACTGCTGCTCTGGCCAACGGCCTGGGCGGTGCGGTCATCGTCCAAAAAGACTGGGAACGCCGCTATCTGCGCTATTTTGTCGCACTCGGCGCGGGTTTCATGCTGGGCACCGCGTTCCTGGAAATGCTGCCGGAAAGTATGTCCATCGCCGGAGCAAATGCGCCACTGCTGATGCTGGTGGGATTTTTTCTGGTCCACTTCTTTGAACACACCGTTACCGGCCATTTCCATTTCGGTGAAGAAACGCACTCGGAAGAATTTGCGCATCGGCGGCGCGGCTACTCAGTGCTCTTCGGGTTGGTGATCCACACATTTTTTGATGGCATCGCCATCGCATCCGGCTTCTTGATCTCCGGCTGGCTGGGCTGGATCATCTTTCTGGCCGTAATTCTGCATAAGGTCCCGGAAGGATTCACCGCTTCCTCGATCATGCTGGCCAGCGGACGCAGCAAGAC
>JBAVUZ010000766.1:0-15937 GCA_049697035.1 Candidatus Angelobacter sp.
GACCTACCGCGACCTGCTCAGTGGCGCGCTGGATATCTATCTTTCCGCTGTCGCCAACCGGACCAATGAGGTCATGAAGGTTTTGACCATCTGGGGAACGGTCGCCCTGCCCATGGTGATTATCACCGGCTTTTTTGGCATGAACCTGCCGCTGCCCTGGCAACACAGTCCATATGGAACCTGGTACGCCGTTGGTTTGATGTCGCTGACCACTGTGGCCACGCTGCTCTACTTCAAGAAAAAGAAATGGTTCTGAATAAGGAGAAGTAGTAGCTGAGCAGCCCGCACCTGCGCCCTAGGAGTAGACTTAGCTTAGGACTTGAACCCTTTAACCAGGGCTGGTAATCGGTGAACCTTATGGCTACCGCTTCAATACAACGGCAGAAAAACCAGCGTAGGATCACAGTACCTGAGACCGCGCAGGCCATGCCACGAAATCGGCTGCTGAGTCTTTTGCCCGCGGAAGACTATGAGCGGCTGCGCCGGCATCTCCATCCAGTGGAGTTCAAATACAAGCTCTCGCTCTATCAGGCCAATGAACCAATCGAGTTTGTCCAATTCATTGAGACCGGCGTGGCTTCACTGGTCAACACCATGAAAAATGGCAATGCGGCGGAGGTCGGCACGATTGGCAATGAAGGCATGGTGGGATTGCCGGTGATATTCGGCGACAGACAGGCGCCCACCAGCGTTTACATGCAGGTGGCAGGCCGTGGACTGCAGATGAAAGCAAAAATTTTCTGGCAGGAAATGCAGCGCAGCACTTCCCTGCGGACGGTCATGCTGCATTATGCCCACGCAGTCTTTAACCTGGTGGCGCAGTCGGCTGCCTGCAATACGTTTCATGTGCTGGAGCGGCGTTGTTGCCGCTGGCTGTTGATGACGCATGACCGAATGCAGTCAAATGAGTTTCAACTCACGCAGGAATTTCTGGCCATGATGCTTGGCGTGCAAAGGCCGGGCGTCACGCTTGCCGCCGGCGAGCTGCAGCGCTCAGGGCTGATCCGTTATACGCGGGGCAACGTAACAATCCTTGATCATGCCGGACTCATGAAACGCTCCTGCGAATGCTACGCCGTGAGCAAGCGAGAGTTTGACCGGCTGCTGGGCGCGCCGGCAAAGAGACTGGCTGGTGAAAATGGCGCGTGATTGAGGGGATAGATGTCTTTCAATCGCACAAAAGATTCTCTCAGCGCCGGCGTAAATTCCAACTCAGGCTTTGCCTGACGTTCCTGTCCGCGGTTCCGGCTCCATCGTCTTTTTGCTGACGGGCATTGTCGGAGGGAAACTCTGGGTTTCCGGCCCTTCTCCGGGCAAAATTTCATTGAGCGCCCACTGGATCCGATTGACCGATTGCTGGATCAGCATCATCTGTTTGGCCTGCTCAGTATAGGGCACATAAGAAATGGTTTGCAGCGCGTTGCGGACGTGATGGTTCATGGCGGAAATCACCGCCAGCTTCTGGCGCAGCTCCCGTGATCGCCGATGCTCATAGGCAAACACCAGCAAACCCGCCAGCACTCCCAGGACCAGATCATCCACATAAGTGTTTATGCGGGTAATGCCGCGCTGCTGCAACACGTCCTGCAATCCCGCGCCCAGCACAAAGAGGGCAAAGCCCAGCAGAAAGCTGAAGCTGATGCGACGCAACAATGACGGGACTTTTGGTAGTCTCGACATTTTAGCGCTATTCATGCAGTGTATTTTCTTAGGCTTTCTTTATTCACGGATGATGCCGCAAAATGGAGCCAGAATGATAGCAAAATCGATTGTCGCGCTGTTTTTTACCTTAGCTCTGTTCACTATTGCACAGCCTCCTCCAGCAAACCGCGCAAATGCTTCCGTAAATTCTGCCACAGCTTTTTCCTCCACGACGGCCTTGTCCGAGCCTGTTGCCCGCAACTCCGGGAAGGCTGCACAGACTAAATCCGCGCCAACGTCTTCTTCCATGACCTCCGCAGCACCGGTGTATGAAGTTTTTGCCATCCGCTACGCTTCCATTCCAGACTTTCCCGTGAATGCGCTCATTGCCGACGCCGACCCGCAGCGGAAATTTTCCATCGCCATGACGGTCTGGCTCATCCGCGGCAACGGCCATAACATTCTGGTCGATTCAGGTTTTTATCGTCCGCAGTTCTTCAAACAATTCAAGGTGGATGGCTTCATCAAAGCGTCTGAAGCCGTTGGGCAGCCCGGCATTATGCCCACAGGCCAGCCCGCGCTCACGCCAGAAGATATTACTGACGTGGTGATCACGCACATGCACTGGGACCACGCGGACGGCATGGACCTGTTTCCCAAGGCGCGCATCTGGCTGCAAAAAGATGAATACACCTATTACACCGGAGAAGCATGGCAAGGCCCGCGCACCCACGGCGGCATTGAACCGGACGACGTACTGGCCGCAGTGAAACTCAACATGGCCGGCCGCGTCACGCTGGTCAATGGCGACGCCCAGGAAATCTTCCCCGGCATTACGTGCTACAATCGGCGGCAAGCATACGTTCCAGTCACAGTACGTGGGCGTGAACACCAAGGCCGGCACGGTAATCCTGGCCAGCGACAATATGTATCTTTATGAAAACCTGGAAAAGCATGTCCCTATCGCGCAGACGCTCGATGCCGCATCGAATCTCCGCGCCCAGGACCGTATGAAACAACTCGCCGCTTCGCCCCGGCTAATTGTCCCGGGGCACGATCCCACTGTCTTTGAAAAATTCCCCAAGGTCAGCGAAAGAGTTGTGAGGATTGAGTAAGGGATTGCCAGGGTTGCCAGAATTGAGATCCGAACAGATTGAAAGCGACCCCAATGATCCATCAAGCTTCCCCTATACTCCAACTATTGAGGATCGACAATATAGTGCCGCTCTTAGAACCGTATGCTACTCTCCGGACATGCGAATTGGTACTCCGGAGAGGACAGCCTATTTCCATCTGGTCCCCCTCTTAGGTTAGCTGGAAGGACGTTCAGGCATTTCTCGCGAAGGTAAACACAATCCAGACCCGTTGGACGGTTCGGTTTCCCACAGAGTCAGAATGGGAATATGCAGCCAGAGCTGGGAGTACGGAGGAAACTTACGGACCGCTGGATGACATTGCCTGGTACGGCGAAAACGGGGCGCACACAATACATCCCGTAGGGCAGAAGTTACCCAACGCATTTGGACTCTACGACATGCTGGGGAACGTGTGGCAATGGTGCCAAGGACTGGTTCGGTCCATATTCCCCCGAATCCGCGATTGACCCACAAGGGCCGCCGGCGGGTGAGTTACGGATTACGCGCGGGGGCTGCTTCTACTGCGATGCCATTCACGAACGGGCAGCGAGAAGAAACCGCGACCTCGAGGACCATCTTGCGCAGAGTATCGGGTTCCGGGTTGTAGCCGTCCCGCGAAAATCGACAGCAACACGGGTGCATTAGAAACAATTTACTGGAGCATTCCTGCTACAGTTACGCCGGAAATAGTTCAGCTTGCCCTTCACGCACGCGGCCAGCGCTGAAGCTGAAGAGCCTAAGTTGATGCTCTTTTTAAATGCGTCGCGAAATTGGCGCATCCAGCATTGTCCTTATTCGCAATTGATATGGGCGAAGAAAATAGCTATACTCCACAGCGCCCCAGGGTGTGACAGTCGCAACAAAGCTCTTTTAAAATTGAGCATGCTGGCAATTGGCAACTGGACAAAAGAGGCCCTTGGCTTTTGGTCCTTTGCTATCTTGGCTAAAAACCCAAACCTTTAACCACGAAGGACACTAAGGAAACACAAAGGACGAGTCTCTTAGTACACGCCAAATTTGGGGTGATGTGGGTTTCGCCCATGTAAGTCCTTTGAAATCCTAGCTGGTAGCCGGGGGGAGGGGTATATCGAGATCGGGGGATCCGTTAAATCGAGTGATCCGGTGATCGGTGGATCCGCTGAACTCTGCGCCAATTGAGGCCTGATCTCTCACGTGCACGCCAATCTGGGATGATTTGGGATAAACTTTCTGTCTCACTTCAGGGGTGCACCTCAAAGTCTACGCCAATCTGGGATGACCCGGGGGGATGGGGGTCGAATCGCCGACAGCGCGCGTGATCGGGAAACCAGGGGGAATGGGTGGGGTCGAATCGCGCGAAACCGCCGACCGAGCGGATTGTACCTATCCAAGATTGTACGTAGCTCCAAGGCGTGAGAGGCGGCACCACCCTATGACCACGATCGAGGGCGGCAGCACACAAGCATTCCCCGGGCACTTAATTACCTAAGTACTTTAGAATCCTGGTTGATGGGGGACAGGGCCGGAGTCATGTTACGATAACTTTCCGCAATGTCCATCCTGGCACGCGATCTTCAATACGCTTTAAGGGCTTTTGGCAGAAGCCCGGGATTTCTTGTGGCTGCAATCCTGTCATTGGCCATTGGCATAGGCGCCACGACGGCCATTTTCAGCATTACCAGCGCATTGCTGCTGCATCCGCTGCCGTATAAAGATGCTGACCGCCTGGTGATTCTATGGAACTCGTCGCCTGGGTTGGGAATACCACAGGACTGGTTTTCTACGGCGCAGTATTTTGATATCAAGAACAACCACCACGGGTTTGAGCAGCTGGCCATGGCCATTGGCGGCAATTACAACATTACCGGCGATGGCGAACCGATACGCGTGGGCGTGATCCGCGTTACCAGCAACCTGTTGCCAATGTTTGGCGTGCATCCCATTCAGGGCCGGCTTTTTAATCCCGACGATGACCGGTACGGAGGCCCCAACGTCGCGATTCTGGGTTATGGCATATGGGCGCGCCGGTACGGATTAGATCCGCACATGGTGGGCAGGCACATTACTATTAACACCCACCAGTATGAAGTGATCGGGGTCTTGCCCAAGAGCTTCTCTCTTCCGCAAGAGGTCCTGCCCACACTGGATTCCGCGGAGCAGTCTGACCTGCTGCTTCCCATGCCGCAGTTTCCCAATTTTGGCACGAACCGCAGCATTGAGGATTACAACATTGTGGGCAAGCTCAAACCAGGAGTGACTCTTGAGGAAGCCCGCGCTGAGATGAACACCATCACGGCCCGGCTTCGCCAGGACCATCCGGACGTCTATCCGCCGAATGGCGGCCTGACGTTCATTATCCTGCCGCTGCTGGAACAGGTTGTGGGCAATGTTCGCCATACGCTGTGGCTGTTGCTGGCGGCTGTGGGATGCGTGCTACTGATTGCATGCGTGAATGTTGCCAACCTTTTGCTTTCACGCGCGCTAGGACGACAACGAGAAATCGCGATTCGCACGGCCGTGGGCGCAAGTACGGGACGCGTTATCCGCCAGTTGCTTACGGAAAGCGTGCTGCTTGCGCTTTGCGGCGGCGCCCTGGGCGTGCTGCTTGCCTTTATCGGCATCCATTGGACGCATGTGCTTGGCCCCCGGAGCGTACCGCGACTGGAGGAGGTCGGCATTCGCGGTGACGCGCTGTTGTTTACTTTTCTCATCTCCGTGGCGTCAGGTATTCTTTTTGGCCTTGCTCCGGCATTGCGTATGGCGCGTGTTGATATGCTCGCCAGGCTCAAGAACTCTGAACGCGGCTCCGCAGGCGCTAGCGCCATGTGGGGACGCGGCAACAATCTGCGCCGGCTCCTGGTCATCGCTGAATTGTCCATCTCCGTGGTTGTGCTCATTGCGGCGGGACTGCTGCTCCGCAGCTTTATCCTTCTGGAACGCGTCGATCCCGGATTCAATCCGAACAATGTCTTAACCGTGGAGCTGGCGCTGAGCGGCGACAAGTACCAAGATCCAAAAGCAAATCGCGCCGCCAGTCGTCGGTTTTTAGAAAACCTGGAGCGTCTGCCCGGCGTGACCTCCGTTGGCGCCGTATCTTCACTGCCTCTCAGCGGTATGCTCGCGTGGGGGCCTATTATCGTGGAAGGACGCGTGCCTCTGCCGGGTGAAAAATTTATCAATGCCGATCAGCGCGTTGTCGCCGGCCATTATTTTGAAACCATGCAGATTCCGCTGCTCAAAGGACGTTACTTTAATGACGACGATACCGCGGACAAACCACCAGTCGTCATCGTGGATGAATTCATGGCCAAGCAGCTCTGGCCCAATCAAGACCCGCTCGGCAAGCGCGTCAGTTTCTCCGATTTGAAGGCCCCGCCGGTCTGGGCCACGGTGGTCGGCGTGGTTGGCCGCATCAAGCAAGAAAAGCTGGATTCAGATTCCCGTATGGCGCTTTATTTCCCGCACAGCCAGTACATCAGCAGGCTGTTCAATCTGGTAGTGCGCACTACCACTGACCCCGCGTCTCTCACGTCCGCCGTAAACCATGAACTACATGAAGTGGACGGCGACCTTCCGCTTTACGGCGTCGTCACCATGGACCAGCGCATTGCAGACTCTCTTGCCAGACGCCGGTTCACTGCTGTTTTATTGGCCCTGTTTGCGGGTTTCGCGCTGATTCTTGCCGCCATCGGCATTTATGGCGTGATGGCTTATCTTGTGAATCAAGGCACTCGAGAAATCGGCATCCGCATGGCGCTTGGCGCCACTCAGCCCAGCGTCCTTAAGTTGGTTGTGAAGCAGGGCATGACGCTGGCCTTTACAGGAGTGGCAATCGGCATGGTCGCGGCGTTTGCTTTCGCGCGCCTCGTCAGCGGCCTTCTCTACGGCGTGACATCTAATGATCCGCTCACGTTCACTTTAGTTGCCGTGCTGCTGAGCATCGTAGCGCTGATTGCCAGCTATATCCCTGCACGCCGCGCAGCGCGCATTGATCCCATGGTTTGCCTGCGCTTCCAGTAGCGGCTACTCGTCAGCTACTCGTCATATTCGCTCGACCCTTGTACCCAGATAAATGACTGCAAATCGATCATGTCGCGCGGGCCAAGGTCCCCAAGGTTGTCACGCACTGTTTCGGCAAAATCCAGACAGCTCGCATAGGTCTTCCATTCCGGCCGCGACTGATAATGAAACGGAAATCCATATTCACGGGCCGCGGTCCGCGTGACGTTGGGCTTAAGAAAGATGTGCTTTTCGGGCTGCGCCAGAAAGCCGAATACCGTCACAATGGGCCACGTTAAGACGCGCGTCTGTTTGCGTGGCAAGCGCGCCACCACATCGCACCATCGCTCAAACCGCTCCTGCATCCTTCCCTTGCCGTGGAGAAAATCGTACAAACCCGTGGCAAACATGCGCGCGCCCGCGGCGGGTTTCACCGCGTCGCGCAGCGCCATCTTCTCAAATGAAAAAATCAGGTTGGTCCGCGCTTCAATCCTTACCGCGCGCAACGCGATCTCGGCGTAATCGCCTTCACGCAGCAACGCTGAATAAGCGGCCTGATTCAGCATGCGGTCCCATTCGCGATTGGCATTCAATTTGTAATCGCGTTCCCAGGCGAGATACGTTTCATCCTCGAAGCCGCCCGGAAAGAAGCGCAGAAACTTTTTGCGGCATCTCCTTGCTTGAGGCGTTATCTGTTCTCGATGGATTTCTCTGGGGCGAGGTTGGGCTAGTGCAAGATTGCTGGCGCGCATGTGGTGAGTCCTTGACTAATTGGATTCACTAAGTTTTGCGCGGGTTTGGCGGTAATCGAGGGCTGCTGCTGTTTGTATCAAATGTTCGCGACACAAACTGCACCCATTCCTGGCTTCGCTGGAAATAGATATTTCATAACCTAAGCGCTTAGATTTGGACTCCAAGGAGTGGATGGCGTCAAGACTTGGTCAAGCTGGCGGCCCATCCACCAGCATGGCCAAGCGCTCGGCTTCCCGGGCGAACGGCAAACTTGGCGGAAGACCTAAGAAAGCAGCCAGGGGGTAGCATTCATGTTTTTGTCGGCCTGATTTGCCCCAGGCAGAGTGAGGTAGCGCCCTGTGGGCCGCGGGACATCCAGAGTTTAATCCGCTCAATCCGCTATCCCTTGTCCTTTGTAAAACCCCTCGCTTCCAAATCCAAACACTCGATTCGACCTTGCCCGGTAATTCTCCCACGCGATAGCCGCAGCCAGTTCCACCAGTTGCGGCGTTGAAAACCGCTTCTGTAGACGCTCGCGCAACTCGGGGCTCACGTTTGCCGGTGTCGCAGTGATGGCGTCCGCCATCTCGAGCACAAGCTTTTCATCGGGAGAGAAAAGGTCGCTTTCCGCATACCAGTTCAGGTTGCGGATCTGTTCGTCACTCAAGCCTGCGCGTCTGCCACCGGCAGAATTAATGTCGATTCAAAAAGGACATTCCACAAGCTTGGCCGCGCGAATCTGTCCCAGAACTTTCAGCTTGGCCGGGACCAGGTTGGTCTTCTCCAGGGCCATGCTGAACCTGGTGTAAGGAATCAGCACGTCAGGGTGCGTGGCGATTGTTGCGAGCGGAGCAATATCTTTGCCCAGGCGTTTGCGGGCAAACTTGCGGATCAAAGCTACTTTAAATCTTGAAAACACTTCTCTTTTCCAAATGGTCCGGGAATTTCATTGTGGTGGAAAATCTTTGGAAATGATGCATACACGGAAGCTGCCAAAATCCGAATCAAGAATGAGTTTGAAAAGATATATCCCAACCAGCCCTGAAAAAACGAGAGCCAGGCCAATGCGCACTGTAGTCAATGTTTGCAAGGTTAAACCCAGGATGCCATGAGCATAACCGAGAAGCTGAATAAATAACTCGATCAGCACACCGAACACAGCTATGCGCCATTGCCAAGCCCACCAGACCCGCAGTGCGTGCCCCCACTTAGGCTCTATTGCATTCACTCTTACAGTTAACGGATTAGTTGGACGACTCATGTGCTTCTCCAACATCTTGTAATCACCAGGAGATCAGTGCACCATTCCCAGTTTCTCCATGGGCCAATAACCCAAGACGGCTTTGCCGTAGATATAGCTGCGCATTACCGGGCCGAATTCGCGGCTGTCATTGGACATGGAGCGATGGTCGCCCAGCACGAAGTATGAATTGCTGGGCACCACAATGTCTGAGTAGGAGCGGGCATCAAGATAGTCTGAAGGCACATAAGGCTCGGAAAGCTGTTCATCATTCACGTAAACGTGCCCGTAAACAATGCGGATGTGGTCGCCGGGGAGCCCAATCACCCGTTTGATAAAGCTCTTGCGCGTGTCGCGCGGATAGCGGAACACGATAATATCGCCGCGTTCAATACTCTCCAGCCGGTACACCAGCTTGTTGATGACAATGCGCTCCTGGTCTTCCAGGCCGGGCTCCATGCTGCCGCCTTCAACTTTCACCGGTTGATAGACAAACAGGATTATGAAGAATGAAACCAGCACAGAAAAGAACAGGTCCCGCATTGAGGTGCGCAAAGTTCGCAGACTGCTGGATTCCGGCGCGGGCGCCGGCGGCTCCGTCTGTACCTGGATTGTTTCCTGTTGTGGCGTCTCCACTTAAAGCAGCTCCCGTTTCCTGATTACCTGGATTAATTTGATTATACGTAGAATCCAGGGTTCGTAGCCCCTATTTCAGTGACTCCTATTCTGGAGTAAAATAGCGGGGATATGAAGCATTTTTTGAGTGTCCTCACTGTCCTTCTTGCCGCTGGCATGACGCATGCTCAGTTTGTGAATCAGGCCGCTGAGGTTCCGGCGTTCCATCCCGCGCCTCCCAAGGCCGGTACAACGCTGCCGCCGGTGCTCACGCAAAAGCAACTTGCGGACCAGGGCATGATCGCGCCCGCGCAGGTGGCTTCGTATAAAGCCGCTGCCAAAGCCGGTTCTGTTTTGTATCAGATGCCTTGCTATTGCTATTGTGACCGCAACCACGGCCACACCAGCCTGCGCAGCTGCTTTGAGAGCACACATGGCGCCAACTGCGGCACTTGCATGCAGGAATCGCTTTATTCTTATCGCCAGTCCCGCAAAGGCTGGTCGGCCAAGATGATTCGTGATGGCATTATGCGCGGCGACTATAAGTTGCTGGATCTTCAAAACCCAGAGCCGGTAAACTAACTAGTTGCACAGTATTTGGTGCAGTTGACGCATGCGTTTTTTCTGCGTATAAAGGGCTGCACCCCTGAGCGGCTCTGTCGCTGGTGGGATAGCTGGTTCTTCTGATTTCCACAGCCCGTTTTCATTGCTATTCTGACCTGAGCCGCAAGGAAACAATAGAATGAAGAAGAAACTGGCAGGAAGCGTTAATCGTTTGCCTGCTAAACCATTGAATTCACAACCCATTAGGAATAGAAAGACCATGGCTGGCAAGAAACCACCTGCTCCGCCGCAAAAGCCAACGTTCAGGGAAGACCCTGGTTTTGCACAAGCTGTGCAAAATTATGAAGCTGCCGTCAAGGCCATGCAGGAGCACAAATTCGATAAAGCCAAGACCTTGCTGGAGAAGATTCTCGCAGCGGGTAACCGCGAACTGATGGACCGCGCCCGAGTCCACTTGAACCTCTGCAATCAGCAACTGGCCGGCGCCGCCACGACTTTTAAGACCCATGAGGAGCACTTTGATTACGCTGTTTCTCTCCTGAATGGAGGCCAGTTTGACCAGGCCCGCACCCATATGGAGAAGATACTCAAGAGCAATCCCAAGGCGGACTTTGCTTATTACGGCATGGCCGTGGTGGATTGCCTTACCGGCCAGGTTGAAAGCTCGCTCAAGAACCTGGGAGAATCAATCCGCCTGAATCCGCAGAACCGCTTCCAGGCCCGCAATGACTCGGACTTTCAGAACATGGCTGACGATCCCAGGTTTACTGAATTGCTCTATCCCGAGCCCACTGATCTCCCGCCCTCAACCGCTGACCAAAGGAAGCGCTAGCGCAACGCGCATGCAGTCGCCAGCAGAGCAGAATCGCGGCCGCTCAGCTCGCGGGATTCGTGTTGTCGCCATCGGCGGCGGAACCGGTCTTTCCACCCTGCTCAAAGGCCTTAAGCAATACACGGTACGCACGGGTGAAGTTGCTCCCGATGGCCCTTACATCTCAGATCTCACCGCACTGGTCACCGTAAGCGATGATGGCGGATCCAGCGGACGCCTCCGCCGTGAGCTGGGCATGCTGCCGCCGGGCGATGTCCGCAACTGCCTTGTCGCGCTCTCTGAAGACGAGAACTTTCTCTCCAAGCTTTTTCAATTTCGCTTCTCCAGCCCTGGCGACCTGGAAGGCCACAACTTCGGCAATCTGTTTCTGGCCGCGCTCACGGCCATGACGGGTGACTTCGCCGTGGCCGTTCAGCAGGCTTCGGAAATCCTGGCCACGCGCGGGCATATCCTTCCGGCCACCTCTGCCAATGTCCAGCTCAAAGCCATTATGGACGATGGCTCGCAGGTGCTGGGTGAGACCAATATCAACGCCAGCCAGCATCGCATCGTTGAACTGCAGATTGTACCGCCCAATCCTGAGCCTTTGCCGCAGGCGCTGGCAGCCATTGCCGCCGCCGATGTCATCACCATGGGCCCGGGCTCGCTCTTCACCAGCCTGGTCACGAATCTTCTGGTGCGCGGCATTCCTGAAGCTATCGCGGCCTCGCCCGCCGTAAAAGTTTTCATCTGCAATCTGATGACAGAAGCCAATGAAAGCCTGCACATGAAGGCCTCTGACCACATCAGGGCCATTTATGATCACTCGCCGAGCAGGATTTTTGATTACGCCCTGGTAAATACCGTTCCCGTTTCAGCCAGCATGAGAGAGCGCTATGCGGAAGAGCATGCCGAGCAGGTGGAAGCCGATATTCCTGCCATTGAGGCGCTCGGCGTCAAGTGCATTCCCGGCAACTTTGTCATGGAAAGCCATTTTGCCCGTCACGCCACTGACCGCCTATGCCAGGAACTGGTGCAGCTGGCATATTCCGCCCGTCGCTCCCCTGAACTGGCCCGGCAGGCTTTAAGATGATGGCTTGATGCCTAACCAGAAAAACAACGGCAATCCTGATTTCGCCATAGTGATCATGGCCGCGGGTAAAGGTACGCGTCTTAAATCCAGCCGCGCCAAGGTCCTGCATGAGATTGCGGGCCAGCCGCTGCTGGCACACGTAATCAAGGCCGCCCAGCAGATCGTTCCCGCCGAGCATATTTTTGTCATCATCGGCCATCAGGCGGAAAATGTGCGCGCGGCTGTTGCTCCCATGGGCGTAAAGTTTGTCTTGCAGGCTGAGCAGCGCGGCACCGGACACGCCATTATGTGCGCCTGCGAACAGGTAGCCTCATACCAGAACATCCTCGTGCTCTCCGGTGACGTGCCTTTGATCCGTCCTGAAACCATTGCTCATTTGCGCGATTTCCATCTCAGTAAAAAAGCGGCCATGACGATTCTTACCGCCGCGCCTTCCGACCCCTTTGGTTACGGTCGCGTGATTCGCGCCGGTTCCAGTGATCGCGTGAAGGCCATCGTGGAGCAGAAGGCGCTTACTAAATCTCAGCAGAAAGAACGCGAGATCAATTCCGGCATTTCCGCTTTTGCCACCAGGCCGCTGTTCGCCAATATCGATCGCCTCGGCACAGACAACGCGCATCACGAGCTTTACCTCACAGACATGGCGGCCCTGCTGGTAAAGAGCAAAGCTACTGTCGTGGCTCTCAAGGCTCCCGATTCAGCGGAAGTCCTAGGCGCAAACACTCTGGCGGAGCTCTCGTCCCTGGATGCCACCATGCGCGCGCGAAAATGCTCCGATCTTATGGCGGCGGGCGTGAGCATCTATCGTCCTGAAACATGCGTGATTGATAACGATGTTGAAATAGGCCCGGACACAATCCTTGAGCCGTTCGTCCAGATTCTTGGCCACACGCGCATTGGCTCAGGCTGCCGCATACGCTCTTTCACCGTTATCAGCGATTCTCAAGTTGCTGACAATGTGTTGTTCCGGCCCGGCTGCATCGTTGATCAGTCCACCATCGCCGCCGGAGCGCAGCTTGGCCCGTACGCGCACCTGCGGCCGGGAAGTGAAATTGGCGAGGGCGCGCACGTGGGCAATTTTGTGGAAACAAAAAAGACACGCCTGGGACGCGGCGCCAAAGCCAACCACCTCACTTATCTCGGCGACTCGGACATTGGCGCCGGCGTCAACGTGGGCGCGGGCACCATCACTTGCAATTACGATGGCGTCAATAAGCACATGACCGTGATTGAAGAAGGCGCTTTCATCGGCAGCGACTCCACTCTGGTGGCGCCCGTTCGTATTGGCAAGGGCGCTTATGTGGGCGCCGGTTCAACCATCACAAAAAACGTTCCCGCTGACGCTCTGGCCCTGGGCCGCAGCCCGCAGGTCACCAAAGACGGTTGGGCCCGCGACCGGCGAGAGCGACAAGCCAAACCCAAAGCTGGAAAGTGACATCCGTGTTTATGCGTCTGATTAATGCAGTTTGCGCCTTGTTGGCGTCAGCTCTCGATTTTGACGCCACCCGGAACCATCCCGCGCCATCTCACTCTATGTGAGAGGTGGCGTATGGCAGAGCGCAAAGGGCCCAGAATCGTTTCTCCACTAGGGCGGCAGTCCGGCAAGGAAATGTCAGAGAAAAGCCCGAACCCCCACGGGGAGGGCAAAATCCTGGAAATGCCCGTCCGGACGCAGCAGCGCAACGAAGCCTCCGGCAAAAACATTCCCAAAGTTCCCAACACAATTGGCGGCGACCTGAATCCTTCAGTCGCACATGACTTTGAGAAGCATGTGGTCAGCCCAAAAAATCCCCAGGACAAACGGCCTCGTCCAACCAAGCCAGTGAAGGAAATCAAGCGCAAAGACGCTTAACTCCGTCTACCGCCGCGCCGATAGAAACTCCTGAGGTGCGGGCCAATCGCATCCAGAAATGCGTGGAAGAATTGTTGCAGCGAGCGGGAAAGGCCGGTGCACACAAAGACCAGGATTGAATCAAAGAGAATCGCACCAGAAAGAAGTCCGTTACAGCTTCTCTTCTATGCCTTCATCCTCCCATTGATGTCCACATCCATCGCACTGCCATTTGAACTTCATCCCGGCAGCGGTGGCGTCTGCTTCAGGCACGTCGTCCCTCAAAAATACTTCCTGGGAATGGCATTTTGGACAAAGCACGGCATATTCTTTGTCGTCTTCTGTGTCGTCGTCCGGCTCTGCGTCCGGATCTTCCTCCTCCGGCGCAAGCAACCTCAGCACATCAAAAGCGCGACGACTGTTGAAGGCATGGACCTTGAGCTCAACTCCACCGTCAAAGCTCCCTTTGAAATCTTCCAGGTCAACAATATTTTCAGGTCCCAGACAGGACGCGATAAAGTTGGCATCAAGCAAGGCCTTTAGCTGCTTCGCTTCAGACTCATTTCGAACTGTACGTACGCAAACTAGTTCGTGGGCGGAATCCTCTGTATCGTCTTTGTATTCGGGAAGCTCCGGAGCCGGTGGAGGCGCCGTGGCCAGTTGAATTTTCAGTCCTCTTTCAGAAATCACTGCCTGCAATGCTTCCCTGGCAGTCGGCACCAGATCAAATGCGTCTTCAGCCACCCGGCCAAGCTCTTCCTCAGTCATGTGGCGATAGGTATCCGTAAGCTGATGCCATTGTTCTTGCTGATCAAGACTTTTCATAGCGGAAGATGATACGTTTATCGACGATATGCGGCAACAGCAACTCAGCCTTTATCAGCAGGATTTCGCCACCACAGAGTTTGCCCGGTAACATCCTCTGCACCGTGGGAGCGCATTTCTCAGTCAGAATCGGCGCGCATACCTGATCAGCATCTTTCACTATCGCCAACCGGAAGCGCGGGCGCGGCGGCTGGCCAAGGTCATGGAAGAGATGCTGAGCCAGGAAGCCCGAACCTGGAAACGGCGGGGATTTCCGCTAGACCGTCTAGGGCTCGCTCGTCGTCATTTCGGATCCCGCTGAAGAATCGTCCTTATCATGGGAAGGAAACTCTTCTCCCGGCCAGGACGGGCCGCCGAGAACTTCCTGCAGGACGCCCTCGTTCACCCACTGATAGCCGCAGGCATCGCAGCTCCACTGGAACTTGGCTGTGGGAGGAGGCTCCGCCAGATCCGAGTCCCGCCCTTCCAGAACAACTTCTGCGGAGTGGCACTTCGGGCACAGGATGGCGCAATTCTTCTCCTCTTCGGGGTTTTTCTGGCCGCCGTCACCCTCGGCTGGATACGATGCGGCACGGGCGCGTTTCACATCATCTGCCCGGACTTCCAGGCTGAGGAAAGACGGAATCCCGGCTGCGGCCAAAACCCTCATTATGCGCTCGGCTGCCTGGGCGCTTTGCGGCCGGACGAAGATCACAAGGTCCTCATCTTCGACGCGCAAAGGCGGTAGAGGTTCCAAACTGAGTCGAACAGTAATGCCTTTTTCGGAGATGACGGCTTGCAGAGCTTCGCGGGCGATCTCTGTAAGATCGTTGGCCTCCTCGGCGAGGGCGCAAAGCTCGCCTTGGGTCATGTTCTCGTAATTTTCCTTCAGCCGCCGAAATTGCTGGTCGACGCTTTCCATAGGCGGACAATGATATGTCTGAAAAAATATTGCGGACAAATAATATCTTCGCGTCCTTCCCGTCCTTTACGGTAAATCAACCTTCTCCCGCCACCACCGCGATTCCAGCCTCATCCGCAGCAGTGATTACCTTGTCGCCATCCAGGAACAGACACTTTCCCGCATCAATCGCCAGGCACGTTGCTCCGGCGTGTGCCATGGTCTCAATGGTTTTCAGTCCGATCACCGGCACGTCAAAACGCATGTCCTGGTTCGGCTTGGCTACCTTTACCACTGTGAGCTTGCGGCTCAGCATGGAGTCACCGTCTACCGCCGCGCTTTTCATCAGTTCGCCTGCGCGGATGATCGTCGCGTCAGTGCCTTCCATGGCCTCCAGTGCTACGCAGGCAGCCTCTGCGATCACGACCGTCTGGCCAATATCGTACTGGGCCAGATGGCGAGCGACCTGGCGGCCATACTCGATATCTTTCTGCTCAGCTTCGCTTGGCTGGCGGCGCGTCAGCACTCCCGGTCGCGCCAGCAGCGGCTCAAGATACGACGTGGAACTGATCAGGTGAATGCCTTCATCTT
>JBAVUZ010000767.1:0-2191 GCA_049697035.1 Candidatus Angelobacter sp.
ACAGAACAGCAGGGCCGTATTGATTTTGCCTGAGAAAAGGAACGGCTTCACGACCAAAGCCACCTACTTTTCCATCGGGAAGAATTGGCTCTAGCCCATAGCCCACCTCAATGCGGCGCTTGCGATCGTTGATCGCCAGCAGGATCAAAACGCCGCGATTGCTGGATTTTGGCCCAATTCCCCAGGCTTTGTAGAGATCAGAAGAGTAACTTTCGACGTCGGCGCCGTCCAGCGAGTGGATGGTAACGATAGCGATTTGAGCATGGGCGTTTTGATCAATCTGCTGGCAGATGTTGCGGATTGATTCAGAGGACGAAGCGTCAAGCACGCCGGCGAAATCATTCACGTATCCCTTGGGCTTGAGTTGTTTGATTGGCTCGGCGGAAAGCGCGGTGGCAAGGCAGACCAGCGCCCAAACGCACATTGTTGCCTGCCAGATTCTGTTAGGAGCCATTCGTCTCCAATTATATGCAGAAGGATGACATTGCGGATTTGTAATAACTTCTTAGTCGCGCCCTGCTCCGGCATTGCAATATGCAATGGAGTCATGTCACTCCGGCGGCTGATGTGATAAACTCCGCCCGCTATGTTGCCAAAGATCGCATTCATGCTCTGCCTGTTCAGTGTGCCGCTGCTCGCTGCCGATGAGTTTACCTTGTATGAATTGCAGCAGCCGGAAACGCATCAATTCGCGATAACTTACGATGTAACCACAACACGCGAAGGCGCGCAATTCTTCTTCAATCCTATCCGGCCAGGCTCCGTGGCGACGAAAGAGCGCGTGATGGAGCGCAGCAGCGGCAAGGAATTGAAGTTTGAAACGGTGAACGGCAAAGACGCAAAGGCCACGGGACTTGTTCCAGCTGACACGTCGGACAAAGCCGAATTCATTAAAGTCCATTTGCTAGGACCGGTGCCGAAAGGCGGAGAAACTCGGATACGAATCTTCAAGACCTACACCGATGCGCCTTCTTATACGCTTACCGATGGCAAGCTGGTGTTTACGCGGCCACTTGGCATCAAACGCAACGTAGTGGTGCTGCCTAAGGGCTGGGAACTGATAGAGTGCGCGTCGCCGGGAATTGTTTCAACCGATGAGGATGGACGAATCCGCGTTAGCTTTCTCAATGATCGCGACGATCAGTTGCCGGTAAAGATTGTTGCGCGGAGGCTGCCATGAGAAGAATCATTTTAGCGTGCCTTCTATTGATGGCAGCTGTAATGCTGGCGCAGGATGGATCTTTTCATCGCGCCGCGCAGGATCGCGAGATCAGCTATTGGCTGCTTGAGCCTTCAACCCATCAATTCCGCATCTCGCATGACTTCACCGTCACGCGAGTTGGGCAGAAATCCGTACACAGCTTTGTGCGTAAGGGAAGCGTGGTTGCACCGGACGCGAAGATGACTGATCTCGACACGGGCAAGCCGCTGAAGACTTCAACCGTCGCGGGCAAAGATGTAAACGCGCTGGGCTATTATCCTGAGCCGGTTGAGCCGGATTCAGTGGCGGTGCAGGGAGACCTTGAACGTCCAGTAGGCGAAGGCCAGTCAACGCGCGTACGCGTACAGGAAACATATACCGATCCCGTTGGCTATGTCGTAAAAGACGGAGAGCTGACATGGACGAGAACGCTGGGGCGTCCGCTGAACTACGTGACGCTTCCAGCCGGATGGATGTTGACTGAAGTAAACACGCCTGCGGTGATCACGCTGGATGAAGAAGGACGAATCAAGTTGCGGTTTACGAATACGCGCAACGGCAATTTGGCGATAGTGCTTAAGGCGAAGAAGCGGCAAGAAAAGAAATAGCTGGTAGCGCGATGTTGCTTTGAAATTGTTGATCCGTGTGAATCAGTGTTATCCGCGGTAAGGTTGGTTTTTTTGAGCAATGCAGTGCGGCGAAAATTATTTGCGCCGCTGCCGTGCAACTTCATACATCACAATTGCCGCAGCCACGGAAACATTCAATGACGGCACTTTGCCCGCCATGGGAATCTTTACCAGAAAGTCGCATTTCTTGCGGATCTGTTCATGCAAGCCGTGTCCTTCTGCGCCCAGCACCAGCGCGCAATCCATTTTATAGTCGATTTCGTCATAGAGTTTGTCACCGCGTTCGTCCAGGCCAACAGTCCAAATATTACGCGACTTCAATTCTTCCAGCGCGCGGCCCGCATTGGTAACGCGGGCAATC
>JBAVUZ010000768.1:0-4325 GCA_049697035.1 Candidatus Angelobacter sp.
GCCTGGGCTTCCTTGGTTTGGGCCTCTACCGAGGGCTGTGTCGCGGCGTGAAGCGAGTTGACCAGAAAGCCGGCGGCTGTTGCTCCGGCGAGACAGAAAACCAAGGGTAAGCGATGGAAGAATCTCATGGCTTGTGATTGTAAACCCGAAGCAAGGAGTACTCTTTTGAAAGCGCTCTTCCACTCTGTCACCTCTTACGGGAGCGGGCATTTGATTTGCTTCCTTGGAGTATTGCCGCGTGCCATCCTTTCTCTTCAGCAGCCACGGGCATCCGCTGGGCCGAGCCCCGAAGGGGCAACATTATTGAGCCCAGGACGCGAGTCCTGGGTGGGCGGTTTTTACGAAGGCGAGCGCCGTAGGTGCGGCACAGAACTTTTTGCGCGCGCTTCGCTGCATTTAGTCCCATCGAGCTAAAAACGTGCTCGTCGGGAGCAGCTGCGCGCGGGCCTGCGGCGCAAGGAGATGTTTTCTTTTCAAGCTTTTTATGGCCCGGCTGCGCGTCCCTCGACTCGCTACGACCATCCCAGCACGCGAAAACCGCGCGTGTCCCAACAATCTGTCATCCCGAGCGGAGCGCGTGAAGACTCTCTGTCACAACTTACTGACTGGCGCGCAGTCGAGGGACCCCGGGGATGTATCCGTTGCCATATCGCAACAGGGAGTTCTCTGCTGGTTCCTTCGTGCTATGATTCCGGCCCTGCATGACAGCAAAAGAGCACGAATACTGGGTTTATATTATGGCGAGCCTCTCAGGCACGCTGTATACCGGCATAACTGGCGCTTTCTTCACCCGTGTGATGCAGCACAAAACAGGTGAGATTGAGGGCTTCACCCGTCAATACAAATGCAACCGCCTGGTTTATTACGAGCGTTTTGAAGACGTGAGAATGGCCATCGCGCGGGAAAAGCAGATCAAGCGCTGGCGTCGCTCAAAGAAGATAGCTTTGATTGAGAAGATGAATCCGCGCTGGCAAGACCTGGCCGAGCATTGGGGACAGAAAATGCTGTTCCGGGAACAGAGCATGGGGAAAACTCCTTGAAGTGGCATGGTTCTGGATAAACCTTCGGGGTCCCTCGACTGCGCGCCCAGCAGCAACGTCGTGCTGGCATTCTTGATGCGCTCCGCTCGGGATGACAGATTTTAAAAATGACTTCGCAGCCCTCGACTCGCTACGCTCATCTCGCGCTAACGCTAAAGTCGTGCCCTGACACTTGCTTCGTGAACCGAAGCGCGTGAGGAAGCGTGAATCGATACCCAGCAATCAGGCGGGTATGGGATACAGCAAGTAGTTTTTAATCCGCCACCAGAGCGATACCGAACCGTAGACGGGACGTGAATGCCGGTTTTCTTTGATTGATTTTCTCGCGTGTGTGAGAGTAAGACCGGTCCTCATCAAATACTTTGCAGCATCGCATTTGGGCACTTCGCTGCGTTTAGTCCCATCGAGCTAAAAAAGCAGCTCGCCGGGAGCAGCTGCGCGCGGGCCTGCGGCGCAAGGACGAGGTACCCAGCTTTCTAAAAGTAGCATGTGCGGACGGCACGTACTCTAAAGCAGATCCTTACTTCCATCGGGTGGACTGATAAAGGATCGGCTCTCTCAGTGCAGACTCTGGAATTCCAATATCGATCAGCATGACGCATCGCAGGAAAGCATGGAGGCGCTGATTGAGTAAAAACAGGTCTTTGCCATCGTCTACTGCTGAAGTGCCCTTTCGGATGCCCAAATGCGTATAGTAGTTTCGCGTCTGGACGACTTGGCTGATAAATGTCGATCTATCGCCCAGCAGCTTACTCGCAAAATCCTGGCTGAGCAGATCATAAGTCTGCCCAATCCCCTCAGCAAATTTCAGTCTCTTAGGTTTCGCATCGCTTTCAAAACGTAGGCGACCAAAACCTTCTAAGGCTTGCGCCAGCCCAAGAAATTCAGTTTCCACAAACAACGAACTCTTTCGCAGCATGTTCAAAACGACTTTTTCGATTGGTCTGTGGTTCACGGGAACAGCAAGCCAATTTGCAAGCGCAGCCGCCATTTGATAACCCTCGCATCGAACCCAACTCTGGTAATCGATCTTCTCTTGACGGCTCCGGAGTCTTTTGACCAGCCACCCGATGTTTTCCCCCTGAAATAGTTGCACACTCTTGAGGGCCACCGACGTGCCTAAAAACAACGTAAAGAAACTTTCCAGACGTGGGCCGATGCGCCAGCACCAAGCGACTGATTTCGGTGTCCTAGGCTGCAAGCGGATGCGAGGGAGGGACTCTTGATTTTCGGATCGTGCGAATATTTCGCAGATAACTTCTGTCTGCAATTCGATGCTGCTGAACCAGAAGTATTGGAGAGCTTTAAACGGTACGATGCGGGTGATGCCCTCCTCTGTCATTCGAGTGCCGCCTGCACGTGGGAGCAACTTCTTGATCTTGGTGATGTAAAAAGCGGCCCCGTCTAAAGCCTCTGCTTCGTCTGACCCAAGGTGAAGCCCGATGATTGCGCTCCCAACTCTCCAACGGGCTGCACTGATCTCCGACCGCTTCGCATGGTCAACCAAACCGTCAGCGGTGTGTTCGACTAAATCCAAAAGGGTGCAGTATCCCTCTCTTGTTTGACCGTGAAGGGTATGGATTTGTTTCCATTCACCTGTCGATCCGAATGTTTCGTCGAAATGTTTGAGCAATTCATCGTCAGTGAGCTGCGTCTTAAACACAGGGGAGCCTAAAAAATACAAGCGATCGTCCTGAGATGACAGACTTCCCGTAGTAAATTCCTTCGTACTATCAGGCGGCCAAAACGCACCTATGATGTCAACGGCTGAATTGAGGCGGTATTCTTTCATTCTCACAATGTTAGCGCGAGGGGCACAAGACGGCTCAGTCGAACTGTACTTCGCTGTTTTCGTGAAGGGCGGAATCCGCGAACCAGCAATTAGCAGTTAGAAACTGGAAATTAGATAATCGCGCCACTTTACAAGGTCTGATAACTTTTAATATTTCATTCAACCTATTGACTCCAAAATTGTGTTCGCTTAATATACGCACTGGTTCTCGCCGGGAGCGGCGCCGTCGAACCACGCTAAAAAGGTAGTTGAAACAAACCTTTTAACGGTCCGGGTATCCCAGATGGAGGTGGGAAACCCAAAAAGGCCTGCAACCACGCGATCATAGCCGGCCCATCGTTTGGGCCACAGATTGTGTCGAGTCACCAAAAATCGGGAAATCGCCGGGATCGCGCGACCTCTCACCCCAGCCGGGCAAAAGCGGCCCGAACTGGGGACCCCGACATCGCCGTCATCGGTGATTCCTACCCGACAGATACATCTCTTCCGAAAAAATTATTAGCAGGATGCGTGCATAAGTGTGTCTTAGAGCTGCTTAGCCGGTAACTGCTCAAAAGACACTCCAACTTCAAAAGCCACGCGCAAGTGGCTTTCTATTCAGGAGAAGATCGCATGAGCAAGCAGGAGATCATGGACGTTATTGTGGGCTGCGCGGAAAAATTGAAACATGTGCCGACTTTCGAAGAACTGGTGCAGATGACGGCGATATCGCACAAGCAGATCAAAAAACATTTTGGCGGTTACACGCTCGCTCTCTTGGAGTGCAATTTGGAGCCAAAAGAGATCGGCCGTGGCGCATGCAAAGTGCCGCTGGAAAAATTGTTTACTGATTGGGTCGGGATAGTGCGGAAGCTCAAAAAGCTGCCCAGCAGAAACGAATATGAAATGCATAGTAAATATACGGGTGCCCCGCTAACCCGGCGGTTTGGCAGTTGGCTGGACGTGCCGCATGGATTAAAGCATTTTGCCGGCAAGTTCGGCCTCGCCGAAGAATGGAAGGCCGAGCTCGAATTGGTGCCCGCGCCACCCGCGGCCTCAATGACTGCGCCTGCGCAGGGGCGGTTGTACTTGCCCGACAGGCGGTTATATGGGGCGCCGATGTTTCCGGGCCCAATGGCTTACGCGCCGGTGAATGAGATGGGCGTGGTGTTTCTGTTTGGCTGGGTTGCGCCGCAGCTGGGGTATGTGGTGCATTGGCTGCAAAGCGGGTTTCCAGATTGCGAGCTAATGCGCCGCGTGGGAGAAGACAAGTCCCAGCCGTTGAAAGCCGAGTTTGAATACGAGAGCCGCAACTTCCTGAAGCACATGCACGACGTGAAAGGATGCGACATGATTATCTGCTGGCGGCATAACTGGCCGGAGTGTCCGCTGGAGGTTCTGGAGCTGAAGAGTCTATTGCCAAAATTGCCATGACTGCCAAAGATTGAAAACCTCGATCACCCGATCCATCAGTGTTATCAGCGGTAAGATTTTTGGTTTCCTCAGTGTCTCAG
>JBAVUZ010000769.1:0-2298 GCA_049697035.1 Candidatus Angelobacter sp.
CTCCAGCATTCTGCTTGCGATTTTCTATGGCGCTGCTCTGGGCAATGTAATTCGCGGCGTCCCACTGAACAAAGAAGGCTACTTTTTCCTTTCTCTCTGGACCAACTGGCGCACCGGCCCCGAGCCCGGGATTTTAGATTGGTACACCGTGATCGCGGGTGTGCTCGCGCTACTTGCCCTTACGATTCACGGCGCGCATTACGTCGCGGTAAAAACTTCCGGCGATCTCAACTTGCGTGCTCGTCGCGTGGCTTCCTTGCTCTGGCCTGCTCTGGTCCTCATAACGTTAGTCAGTCTGTGGGCTACGCTCTCAATCCGCCCGGACGCGCTCACCAACTACCGCAGATTTCCCGTGCTCTACGTCATTCCCGTTGCCGTTGGCTTGAGCCTCGTCGCCATGTACCTGCATCGCCGTCGCAATCAGGATAAAGGCGCGTTTCTTTCCTCCTGCGCTTACCTGATTTTTATGCTGGTCGGCGCTGCCGCCGCTGTCTATCCCAACCTGCTGGTTTCGACCAGCGATCCCGCACTGAACATCACAATTTACAACGCCGCTGCCGCTTCATATTCACTTTCTTACGGCCTGATCTGGTGGAGCTTTGGCATGTTGCTCGCCATCGGCTACTTTGTATTTATCTACCGCATGTTTCGCGGAAAGGTCGCGGCGTAAAGCGCGACTCCTCCTCCTCACCTGTGCCGCTGTTCTATACTGCATTGCGTGCAAAGCGAAGACCGCATACAGCAAAAACCGCCTGAACCCGATCTGCGATTCCCGTACGGCCAAGACCCAAATCAATTCGTCGACGTTCGCATTCCCGCAGGCAAAGGCCCTCATCCGGTCGTGTTCTTCATTCACGGCGGCTACTGGCGCGCCAAGTACGATCTCACTTACGCCGGGCACCTTTGCCACGCGCTCAAGCAAGCCGGCATCGCAACCTGGAACATCGAGTACCGGCGCGTGGGCAATCCCGGCGGCGGATGGCCCGGAACATTTGAGGACGTCCGCAGCGCCTATCGTGCGTTACGTGAACACAAAAATGATTCCATCGCGCGACTCGATCTCAACAAACTCTGCATCGCCGGACACTCCGCCGGCGGCCATCTCGCTCTCTGTCTCGCCGCGTTTGAGCATTCCGTTACGCATGTGCTTTCACTCGCCGGCGTGCTTGACCTCCGCCGTGCCTGGGAGCTGCATCTGAGCAATGACGCCGCTGCGGCGTTTCTCGGCGGCTCACCCACTGAAGTTCCCGACCATTACCGTGAAGCGTCGCCCGCAGAGCGTTCCATTCCCCAAGCCACGCAAAAGCTGATTCACGGCACCACCGATCAGGACGTTCCTTACGAAATCAGCCAGTCTTACGCCGCCAAAAAGAAAAAGGCCGGCGAACATGTTGAACTCATCACGCTTCCAAACATTGGACACTTTGAAATCGTCGATCCCGGCTCCAGCGTCTGGAAGCAGGTGGAAAATGCGTTCATCTCTCTTACTCGGCGCTGATCAACGGTTTTACGTCGTACTCTCTATGCGCGATTGACGGTCTCGTCTCCAATCCATCCCCAGCGCGATCAATGAAAGCAGCGTGATCGCCGTGATCATCCCCAGAGAAATCACGCAGTAGATGCACCAGACTTCCAGGATGTCTTTTTCAATGTGTGCCAGGTAAAGAGAAAATGCCCATCCTGGGACAGCCGCGGCTGCCAGCAGTCGCCACCGCTTCCCGATCGCCAGCCCAGCCAGCAGCAGATAACCTGCAATGCCAATGTCCGCCACCGGCACGCCTTTGATCACGGCAAATCGGCTCTTGTTCACCGTTCCGCAGTCCCACTTCTCATTAATGCTGCACGGCGATGCCTCAGTGCGGTAATGCTCTCGCAGGGCCAGAATAGCGGCCACCATTCCCGCCAATGCCAGAAACGCGATCAACCATCTCATAGCTTCCCTCGACCCCTCGTTTGGTCAGTCTTCACTTCGTCGATCTTTACTGCGCCAATCTTCATTTCGTTAGCCCAAGCGCCTGAGATTGAAATGCCAGCGACGCATCCAGATGCTGCGACACAAATCCCCAGTCATGCCCGCCGGGATAAATATGCGCTTCATGCGCCACATGGCGCGCTGTTAAGAGCTTGTCGAGTTGGCGCACACCGGCGTTAAAGCCGTAATTATCCTGCTCGCCGCAATCAAAATAAATCTTCATGCCTTGCAGGTTCGCCGTCCGCGCATAAACAAACGGCGAATTCTCCTTCCAGAAGCGCTCATTCAGTGGCGAGCCAAAAGCGTTTCCCAGAAAAGCCGTCAGG
>JBAVUZ010000770.1:0-4051 GCA_049697035.1 Candidatus Angelobacter sp.
CTTCCACATATTCCTGGCGTGTCCCTGCTGAAGAATCGACGTTGGTTTCATTCCACTCGCCACATCCGGCGCATTGATAGCCTGCGTTCATGATCGCTTTATCGGATGGTAACAGCAAAAAAGAAGCGGCCAACCTGTTAAGGCTGGCCACTGCATTGTTGGACCTACCACGGACCAAACTTATATCGATCAAGACTCCTTGCTCTTATGCGTTCGCTCCAGCAGCAGCGCGGGGGCTGGATTCCACTCGCATCCTGCTTGCTTCACTGGCTGCGGTTGCCGCAAAGTAACGTCTGTACGATTGGAATATCCCCACCATGATCGGCAGCACCGCCAGCGGAACCTGCCAGCCGATCTCCTGCGTGAGCGTCAACGTCAATCCGGCAATGCCGGCGCTCGCCACAAGATATGGAAACGAAAGCTGCAACATCTCAAGCCACGTGCGCACCACGCTGACGGCTTCCGTCAGACCGATCACAATTGCCACCGGTATGGTGTTGGCAAGCGCATATCCTGCTGCCGCAATAGCCAACCGCAGTGAAGGAGAACTCACTACCGAACTCACTGAAGGCGCTGCGTAGATCAACCGCGTTGCCGCCACAGCCAGCGTAATTGCACAGCAATTAAAAGCTACCTGCATCACGTTGAACTTCTTGCCCCTGGCAAAGCATTGAAAAAACGTACTGATGAAGCCTACCGCCAGTGCTTCAGCCGTATTCATCTCCGCCGCTGCCACAAGAATAAACGGCAGATTTACTGACATTGTTCCGGTCACTCCCGGAAGCTTGATCCTGAGTCTCGCTGCCACACATGCGATCAACAAGAACGCTAAAAACTTCGCTGTGGGCACTTGCTTAGCGTTGAGTACGGCATCTCCCAACAGGAGGAGACCCAAAATTACAATCAACGCCACGAACATTCGCGCTGAAATTGACTTCGGCATGATTAGTCTTCCCCGTCCTCGCCGTCGCTTAATGCATTGACTGAATTGGCGCTCCAGACAATGGAATCACCCCAGATGATGCTGTTTCCGGTCACACCCGATTGTCCCCAGATGATCGAGTCACCCCAGATAATGGAGTCACTAAGGACGCAGTTGCCGCCCCATACGATCGAGTCACCCCAGATGATCGAGCTTCCCCAGGTGATGCTGTTACCCCAGGTAATCGAAAGACTGTTGCTGAGCGTCGCCTGTCCGGTGGCCGTGTTGTAATTGACCACGGGTGATGGTGCGCCTCCGTTGACCACGTCAGTGCTTCTCAAGGATGAATAGATATCCAGATATCCGGCGCCGATCGTAAATATGTCATATTGGGAAAAATAGCTGCGGCCCCATGGGTCGTAGCCCCAGCTATTTACCGGATAGCCCTTCCATGCCGTCTTCATCATGCGTGCCTTGATGGTGTCCGGCGTAAGGGTCGGGTCTTTCTGGAACATGAGTGCGGCCGCTCCGGCGACAATCGGCGTCGCCATGCTGGTCCCACTCAGTCTTGTGTATTTTCCGCTGAGTCCTGTGGTGCAGATATTGCCAAGCAAACTCGAGACGCAGCTTGTAATCGGCTGAATGTTAAGACTGGCAAGCGATGTAACCAGCGTGCTACCGGGCGAAGCGAGTGAGATGACTCGATTGCCGGGCGCTACCAGATCAGGTTTTACCACGTGATCCAGCAGCGTCGGGCCTTTTGAACTGTAACTCGCAACCGTGTCATCCAGACGGCTCGGCGTCCCGTTGGTCTTTGTCGCGCCCACGGTGATCACGTTAGGATCATTGGCCGGGGCCTGAATTGTCGCGTAACCTTGCGTCCCGTAGTCATTGTTGCGGCCTTCATTGCCCGCCGCCACAACCACCACAATGCCTGCTTTCCAGGCCGCTTCAACCGCCTGGCACACTGGATCAAGAGCGTACGACTCATAAATACCGCGACCCAGTGAAAGATTGATCACGCGAATGTTGTAAGTGCTTTTCAACTGAATGGCGCGCTGAATAGCGGCAATCACCTGGCTGTCAGTGCCTGATCCGTTCGCATCCAGCACGCGCAGGTTGATGATATTGGCGTTCGGCGCCACTCCAACATATTGCGTCGGATAACCGCTCGCCGAATCATGCCCGTTGCCCGCGACGATTCCTGCCACGTGCGTTCCATGTCCGTAAGCATCGTTTGTGCTCGGATCGCCTGGAATGAAGCTTTCGCTATAGACAATGCGCGAGCCCAATCCGCCCGACTTTTGCAAATCGTCATGGTTGTAAACACCGCTGTCGATGATCGCTACGCCAACGCCAGTTCCATCCAGTCCGTATTGTTGCCGCGCAACGTCTCCCTCAACCGCTGGGATATCGTCATCGGAAGCAACTTTGTTCGGACGGTCCGGGCTCACGTATGCAACATCAGGATGCATCTCTAGCCATGCCAGCATTCTTACCGGTATCCGGTAAGCCGCTCCATTGATGTGATCGAACGAAAATCTTAGCTTGCCGCCCTGTGCCGCCATTTCAGAAGCATGCGCTTTAGGCGTTTGTTTGAATTGAATAATCACGTTCACTGTGCCGTCAGGATTCAGCGGAAAATTGGCAAGATCGGCCGCGAGTTTGCTGTGTGCATTTGCCGCTGGAACTTTGGGCCCAGCTTGCGCACTCAAAGTCACGGGAACCAGCACGAGGATCGCTACCACCGTCAAAAGAAAGAACCGAAGCCAGGTTGAGCTCTGCTCGGTTGCAAAATTGTTGTTTTTGGATCTCATGTTGTTTTTGAACTCCGGAAGAAGTTTCTGGTAAAGCGCTAGCTAATACCGTGCTATGAACCCCAAACAGCTGACGCCACAAGTATCGAGGCATGCTTAAGGCTGGTTAAGGCAAGGCTCAATCCAGGAACGGCTGCGATGGCGCCTAAAGTGAAAACCACAACTTTGTTTCTGAGAGACATTAGGTTCGACCTCTGCCTTATCTATTGCACGCCACAAACCAAAGTCACTCTTTGTAAACTGTTGATTACAAGCAGGTTGCCACGGCATCATTGCGCCAAGGTGCGACACGGAAGGATGCCAAAGTCACAGCGAAAAGGATCGGTGGAAGGGTAAACTACTTGTTTTCAGGTATTTAAATTGCATGCGACAACTGCGTCACACGTGGCGGAGTTTAATTCTGCTTTCGTGAGACTTCTCAACCAAGAGATCAGGAAGATTAACTATTTCTTAGATTTAAAATGTGTTATAGCGCAAAGCCTGTTCAACTTCTGCAGGGCTTGGGACGGTCGGCAGGGCTGCAATAAGCTTCTGCGTGAATGGGTGTTGAGGGCTGAAAAAGATTGCCTGCGGTGTGCTGCATTCCACGATTTTACCGGCATTGATCAACGCAATCCGATGGCACAGTCCGTAAGCCGATACCAGATCATGAGAGATAAAAAGCATGCTCATCCCCAGCTTGCGGTTCAATTCGCCAAACAGGGCCAGGATTTCCGCCTGGGTTACCGCATCAAGCGCGCTGGTCGGCTCGTCGGCAATCAGCAGTGCCGGACGGTGCATAATGGCCATGCCAATTAAGACCCGCTGTGCCTGCCCAACGCTGATCTCTGAAGGGTAGCGCCGCAAGAATTCTTCCGTCGCAGGCAAGCCAACATCTCGCAACGCCTGAAAGACAGATTCTTCCATGTGATCGCTGCCGCCCTGCCCATGCAGCTTCCATGCTTCATTCATCTGTGTGCCCAGCCGCAACGCCGGATTCAATGCCGACATTGGGCTTTGTGGCACAAAGGAAATTACTTTGCCTCGCAGCTTGCGCCACTCTTTTTCCTTCAGCGCCAATAACTCGTGCCCATCCCACAGAATAGAACCGTGCGCCTTGCCGCCTTTCAGGTTGAGAAGACCAAGGATTGCCAGCGCTAAAGAGCTCTTCCCGCAGCCGCTGTGCCCCACGAGTCCCAACACTTCACCCGGACGCAAATCGAGACACAGATCGTCCAGGACCGGTGGCTTGTCCTTGTAGTTAATCGTCAGCCTGACCGAAAGAAGGTCCATGCAAAATCCTAGTGCGCCAGCGCCAGCGTCTCCACGTTCC
>JBAVUZ010000771.1:0-10627 GCA_049697035.1 Candidatus Angelobacter sp.
TCCGTTGCCCAACGTTACCCGCGACTTCGTATCCACCGTGAAAACAAGTGTCAGGGCACGGCTTCAGCCTTGCCGTAAAAGCGCAGAAAAAACTTTCCTTACGCCGTTAGCCCGCGCGCAGCGCAGCGGAGCGCGAATAGATTTCTGAATGCGGGCGGGTGGCTTATCATTGTTGCGGCTAACGGCAAAGCGTAAAGAGCAAGGGACTTGAGTTAGCTTGCCAGCTTGATGCGGAGGCTTGCCACGTCATGGACTGCGGGATGGGCCCGTTCTTCCGCCGCTCTGGCTTTCAGCCGTAGCGGTGTATTGCAGGACAGAGCAATCTCGGCAAGCTTGAGCAATCGGGAATTATGGGTGCTGTGGCCCTCGCCATACGACGCGGGATGGCTACTCACTCCGTGAAGGTTGGATCGTGGGTTGATCCACATACTGGAATTGTCTGGCTGGGATGCCATGTACCTATTGGATCAGGTCCCCACCGGAGCCGCTGCTCAATACAGCACACTGCATTGAATCATCGGCGCCTAGCAGGGATTAAGGTTTGGTCTTTGTGACGTCGGGCAGCACCGTGCCCTTTGCATTCGCGCGCGGGCTGTCCGTGCTGCATGTGTGCGCCAACTCAGCAATAGCCAGATTCGTCTGGTTCGAACTGGCAGCCACGAAGTCGCCGCAGCTGGGACACACTGATTCGATAAGCGTGTGACGCTGGCTCACCTTATGGTGTAAAAACGGGATTTGCTGGTTTGCTGCCATGGGTTTGCTGATTTGGGTTGCTGATAATGGGTTGCAGGCTAATTAGCAAGGGTTACCCGAAACCAGAGTAGCTCACGGTAAAGAATCAGGCTGTTTCATTCTGCACACACCCCAACTTTCTAGCGGAGGTAAGAAGCAGCCACCGGCTGCCGTTGTGTGCAGTTCGGGGCAGACGAGCCATTTTTTCGAGCGTATGCTGTATTTAACGACCGAAAGCGATAGATCAGCACAGCGAAAGCGCTCACCTATCCAATGGAAAGCGACAATTGAATGTCCAATATCAATAACAAGCCAATGCCTAAACTGCGTAAATCCTCCCAGCCACCTCTGGCATACCCCGGAGCGGCCGCTGACTCAGATCGTGCGAGGAGGCCATCGCTTGTCGATCCGCCAGGGGGCGCCCAGGAACTAATCCCTGGGGACCGAGTTGAGGGTCTGGGCAACTTCGCAAAACCTACTGGAGAAGTGGGCACAGTGGAGCGGACGAATGAGGAGGATGCGGTTGTCAAATGGGATGATGACGGTCGTATGCGACTCCATAAACCATCACTCAGGAAGATCTAGTCGGTAGCCTGGGATCATCGGACCGTTACGCGAAGCCCACGAGGCAAACATTAAGTTTTCGGATTTAAAGACTCAAGTTTAGCTTCGCCCCATCGCAGCACATGGCCGCACTTCGGGCATTGTATGGCATTGCACAACAACAACTGGCCCGCGTTGTCTCAGAGGTGGTCCGGGAATTAGAGGATGTCGCCACTCAAGCCATGCTGAATGTATGCCACATGCTCCACAGCTGAATTTGGCGGGTGTCTCGCCTCTCCTGCTTTTTGGGATCAGGCTGCGTAGATTATCTGAAGCTTGCCCGCTACGTCATCCGGACAGGCCGTTCGAGAAAACGCCTGCTCCGGCAATTCGTAGAAAGGATTTGATAGCAGTATCGGGCCTTCAATGCGCACGAATTTGTGCGTCGCCAGGCAATGATCGATGGATTCCGGCGGCATTGTCTTCAGGTTGTATAGGCACAGCCCGAGCGCGTGGCTCGCTTCATAAAAGCGGTTCAGCCTGGCCTCGTACTCCACAAGCTTTTCCGTGCCCGGTACACCGTCCAGCACCCAGTTCATGTCCCCCGCGGCACAAAGGCCCTTGAATCCCGCGCTCAGCGCGTCGTTCACGGCTTTCTCCAGCAATGCGATCATCTTGTCCGGATCAAACTTGCCGCCCTCCAGGTGTCCGCTGTCCTTTGTCGCCAGCAGGATGGCGCCGCGCGCTTCTTCCGCCTCAACGTCAATTCCACCCTGTTTCAATGCTGCGCGAAACTCATCCAGCGTATGTTCGCAGCAAACATAAAAGCACCGTTCGCCCCGGCCCAGGCCGCCACGAATATATTCCACCGCGGCCACCAACTGCTCCTCTGGACTGAGGTAGAGAGTGCACACGTGATCGCCCTGCTGAAATACCATTCTTGGAGATGACCCTGTCATAACAGCACGATTATACGCCTCTCCACCGGGCCCGAGGCATTGCGGCATGCGGCTTTTGAGACGGTTTTCTTCACGTGGGACCCGCAAAGCGCTCGCTTGCGTTGCCCTTGCAAAACTTCATACCCCGATTCGATCAGATTAAGCCAACCTGAGGTACAATCCGCACGAACACCCCCCATCATGCCCCTAAAGACGCCCAAGCCGCGTTTTGAGCGCCGTCCTGTTGGCGGAATGCCCCCGCGAATGCAGTCGTACTGCAAAGCCTGTCGCGAATTCATTGCGGCCAGTGACAAGCTCAAAAATCTGCGGATCGCGGAAAAGGCGCACCTCTGTCCTCAGCGACAACGGTAACACTGGGCCATAAATCCGCAGCGCGTGGGCTACACCCCTCGACGCATCTCAGGTTAGAGTGGCGTTGAATAAGGTAGAATCGAGGCCCCATGAACACGCCCCCCAAAGACCTGTCGTCTGAAGTCAGGCATTTTTCCGCTGAGTTGAAGCGGCTGGAGGAACGGCTGAAGTCAGAGCCGCCGCCCGACCCCGCGGCTTTGAGCGAGTTTCGTCATCGCGTGGACAATGTGCGCTTAACGGCGTGGAGCGCTAGCGAACTCATCCATGCGGAAAGCGCAAAAAATGGTCCTGACACCGTGCTGGCCTTCCTTACGGCCGAGCGGCTCAGAAGGTTTGAGCAGTTGGTGAAAAGCCTGTGCGGCGATATTGAACGCGGGCTGATCACGGCGCGGACGGACGGAATTCACGCATTGCTCGAGTCTGTTAACCATCTCCAGCAGCGATTGGTCTCAGCCATCAATCGCAGGACACAGGGATTACAAGGTCCCGGATCCAGCCGCACGAACTAACTTCCGGACGGCTGGTTCAGGGATACCGAGGGATGGCTACAAGCCTGTCTTAACCGGTTCCAGTTTTCCGCCAGATAAACCTGCATGTCCGCCTCTGCCCAGAAGGTTTTTTTGAAGCCGCACGCGGTGCAGACCAGTGAAACGTCATGGGAATTAACGTGTGGATCAATACGGCGGCCACAGCCGGCGCATTGAATGTCCCCGGATATAAAACCCTTTTCCGGAGCGCACTCCCCCAGGAACCGCAGTCCATCTGCATCTCTTGAAATTTGCATTCCCCCCTCACTCGTTTACTTCTGCGCGCCGCGCTTCATTTTGGGCTTTGCGGGCGCCAGCCCCAGGGCTATATCTGCCAATGCCAGGAACCTGTTACATTCCGATGGCTCAACCCTATGAAGCTTCCAATCGCTTTGCTGCACGGGCTTCTTGAGACCGGAAGGCGGAGCAATCCACAGGTCGCCTTTGCGATAGGTGTTCTTGCCCTGCTTCGCCTTTTTCGCCATTCCAACTGCCGTTATTCAGGTGATTACCGGTCCAAGCAGGCGTTTGCAGAAGATATACCGGCCCGTTAGGGGGTGGAACACGGGCGGAGGCTTATCCCTTAAAACGCCATACGGCTTAGATTTAGATTATTCCGGATTGCTTTTGGTTGTAAGATCCTGAATCAAGATGATCATCCGGCTCGCTTACACAACGGACCGGAACCACAGGCCGGTCCCGGCTTGTCCGGGTAAAATCTGGCAGCGAAAGGCTTTGGATTTTCAAGATTGGGAAAATTTTGGCAATCTTCCATAAGGAATGAGGCATCTTACAAACTGAAACGCGCATGCATGCGGGTGAGTTGATAAGTATAGTGGTGGTCAACATGCCCAGGAAATCCAAGGCTCGCAAGCCCGTTACTCCTTCGGATGAAGTTTGGATAGCTCCGCGCCCTGTCAACCAGTCAGAGCCCAGAACATTTGAGCCAGCCGGCATTGGCCGTTCCAACCGCTATCTTGAGTTTGCCGACATTGCCCTGGGCGTAAGGAAGACATCGTTTAAAAAGAAGAAGTCGCCCGGTTCGGCGGACTTCACTCATTATGATCAACATCCTGACGGTCATCATCAACATGCTGACGGTAAAGTGACATCTATTAGCCGCGGCAAAGCCCTGAAGCACGGGACTTCACAACAGGGGTTCGGCGCTTTTCGCGGTTCCCGCTGATTCCGCAGAAAATTTTACCCGCCCTATATTTTAGGAAAGCCTTCTGACTCTACTGCTATAGAAGCAGGTTCATCCGTCGATGAAAATTAAAGGGACACGGACCGGAAGCCGTGTCCCTTTTAATTTTTTGCAGCGCTTAATTGCCCCTCCCGCCGCGCAGGATCTTTATCACCATTGCCAGAAAATCATCGGGCGCAAGTGACTCGTGGGAGAAATCCGGCGACATCAACTCTGGCCCACTCTCTCTGTGCAACTCCAGCACCGGCACCTCGCAATGTTCCTTCACCGCCGCCCATACACGCCGCTTTTCTGAAGGCTGCAGTGAGTACCCAATCATTACCAGCCGCGGCTTATGGCTCGCACATGTGGCTTGAATGGCGCTCGGATCAGTGGCCGCCATCACCTCAAACCCCGCTTTTTCCAGCACCTTTCTGCGAACGTCCGCCAGGCCTGGATCATGCGACACCACCAGGATTTTGTCCTTTTCAGTCACCCATAATGGGATGCCTTGAGCAGGGCCTCGGTTCTGTATCGAACACAATTTCAGAGAGAGAGCCGCCAGTTTTTTTTAAGTTTGCTCGCTTTTTCTTTCCTGTTCCGGGCAACTAGATAGGCCCAATTTTCAGGGGGCCGCTGTGGAAATCTTTTAACTGTCTTTTTGTCTCGAGCGCAGCGAGAGGGCTCTATAGCCACGAAAATGCGGCGAAGATCGTCTATGGCCGCGAATGGTCCGAAGGAATGTGAAGACTCAGCAGGCTTACCCCTTGGCATTCGATTATTCGGCTTAACGCGCGACAGGAACCTCGCAGGGTTCCCTTCGCTTCGCTCGGGACGTAAGAAAAGCCTACCGCAGCTCTTCCATGATCTCGTCCAGCGCCTGGCGTGAAGGCCGCGTCAACTCTTCCGGCATTCTGGCCAGCGACGTCTCCGCCAGGTTGATCTGCTCGATGAAGCTGGGCGCGGTGGCATTCACGTAAAACACGCCGGTCAGCATCTCGCCTTTTTCGTGCGATTCGGCAAGGAGCTGAAGCGCGCCCACTTTATCCGTGGCGTCATGGTCGCGGTCCAGTTTGCGCAGCCGCAAGTGCGAACCGTCATGCATGCGGACGTTAGCGGTTGCGCCGTCATCGTAGTCCACGTCAATATTCTCAAAGCCCGGAACAAAGCCGATTTCCTGCACTGGCTCGTCGTGGTCCTTGGAATACTTATAGGACTTGGTGGAGCCCTCATGGTCGTTGAACGTCACGCACGGCGAAATCACGTCAATCATCACGGTGCCGCGGTGCGCAATGGCCGCTTTCAGCAGATTCAGCAGCTGCTTCTTGTCGCCGGAAAATGACCGCGCCACAAACGTCGCGCCCAGCTGGATCGCCAACGCGCAGGTATCGATGGGCGGCAGATCATTGATCACGCCCGTCTTCAGCTTCGATCCCAGATCAGCGGTGGCGGAAAACTGCCCTTTGGTGAGTCCGTACACGCCGTTGTCTTCAATGATGTAAATGATCGGCAGGTTGCGCCGCATCAGGTGGACAAACTGCCCAATGCCAATGGAAGCCGTGTCGCCGTCGCCGGAGACGCCAATCAACATCAGCTTCTGGTTGGCCAGCGCAACACCGGTCGCGACGGACGGCATACGCCCATGCACAGAGTTGAAGCCGTGCGAGCGGCTCATGAAATAGGCCGGCGTTTTGGAAGAGCAACCGATACCGGAAAGCTTGGCCACGTTTTCCGGCTGGACGCCCATCTCATACATCGCGTCAATAATGCGCTCCGTGATGGCGTTATGGCCGCATCCCGCGCACAGCGTGGTCTTGCTGCCGCGATAGTCGAGCATGGTAAGCCCAACGTGATTTGTCTTCGGATTATTGGAACCAGGGGCGGGTGTGGGCGTGGAAGTTGCGGACATTACTTGGCCTCCTGAGACTTGGTTTCCTGAGAAACGACAGCGTCGGTGACGGAGCGCGCATCAATGGGCAGTCCGTTGTAGTGGACAACGCTGCGCAGCTTTGTCACCTGGTCAGCCGCTATATCGAGCTTGATAAGCTGGAACATTTGCGCGTCGCGGTTCTGCTCCACCACGTAAACGCGGTCATGATTTTTGATGAAGTCATGCACTTCTTGCGTAAAGGGATAAGCGCGCACGCGCAGGTAATCCGTGGCAATGTTGTTTTCTTTCAGTAGCTGATCGCACGATTCCGTCAACGCCCAGTGCGTGGTGCCATAAGCAATAATGCCGATCTTGGACGTGCCGCTGACTTCCTTTACCGGCGCCGGCACAAACTTGCGCGCGGTTTCAAACTTGCGCGACAAGCGGTCCATGTTGTTCACGTAATCGTCCGGACGCTCGCTGTACTGCGCTTTTTCATTGTGTCCGCTGCCGCGCGTGAAATACGCCGCGTTCGGATGCGCCGTGCCCGGCAGTGTGCGGTACGGAATGCCGTCGCCATCAACATCTTTATAGCGGGCAAAGCCAAAGCCGCCCATGCGCTTCAGGTCTTCTGCATCCAGCACCTTGCCGCGCGCAATCGGCTTTTCCGGATAAGTAAAAGGATGCGCCATCCAGTTGTTCATCCCCAGATCAAGATCAGACAGCACAAAGACCGGAGTCTGGAACTGTTCCGCCAGATCAAACGCATCAATGGCCATGCTGAAGCACTCTTCCACTGATGACGGGAAGAGCAGAATATGTTTCGTGTCACCGTGTGAGAGGAACGCGCAGAAAAGCACGTCGCCCTGCATGGTGCGCGTGGGCAGACCGGTTGAAGGGCCAACGCGCTGGATATCAAAGAACACTCCCGGCAGCTCAGTGTAGTAGCCTAGGCCAATAAATTCCGCCATGAGTGAAATGCCGGGACCGGAAGTTGAAGTCATGGATCGCGCGCCTGCCCAGCCCGCGCCCAGCACCATGCCTGCGGCGGCCAGTTCGTCTTCCGCCTGCACCACGGCGAATGTCGCTTTACCGTCGGGCCCAATGCGGTATTCCTTTAGATAATCGATCAGCGTTTCCACCAGCGAACTTGAAGGCGTGATTGGGTACCACGTGACCACCGTGACGCCGGCAAACATGCAGCCCAGGGCCGCGGCGGCGTTGCCGTCCACAATGATCTTGCCCTGGTTCTCATTCATGCGCTCCACCCAGAACGGGTCCTGCTTGGTGAAGGTGGCAATGGCATAGTCATAACCGGCGCGGACAGCAGCGGTATTCAGCTCAGCGGCTTTTTTCTTTTTGCCAAACTGCTTGACCAGCGCCTTCTCTGATTCCTCTCGCTCGATACCCAGCAGCGCGTCCACCACGCCCACATAAAGCATGTTCTTGACCAGGCGGCGCAGCTTGGCCTCAGGACATACGGGCGCCACCAGCTTGTCAAACGGCACAGGATAAAAAGTAATGTCCTGGCGAAGGCCGGAAAGCTTGAGCGGCTCGTCATACACGCAGGCAGAGCCAGCCGGAAGCGACATCACGTCTTCCTGCGCTGTCTCAGCGTTCATCGCCACCAGAAAATCAATTTCCTTTTTGCGTGCAATGTAGCCCTGCTTGCTGGCGCGGATGGTGTACCACGTGGGCAGGCCGGCAATGTTCGATGGGAACAGGTTCTTGCCGGAAACCGGTACGCCCATCTGAAATATGCTGCGTAGCAGCACCGTGTTGGCCGACTGCGACCCTGATCCGTTTACCGTAGCCACCTGAATACTGAAATCGTTGACCTTGCGGCCCGGCTGAGGCGTGCGCGCCGATTTTTCGTGAACTCCAAGTTCAATTGTCGTAGCCATGAATTATCCTGTGCGGCCCGGGGCCGCAATGTACCTGAATGTCTTGATCCTGCTAGTGTGAGGTAACACCTCATTATAAAACAGTGAGCGGGATCACATGCCAGGAGGCCGCCGCGCCAGCCTTAGCTCGCCCCCTTATAAATCGGCATGGCATACTGCTCTCCCCCAACGGCATCCAACGCTCCAGGAGAACACCATGCCCAAGACCCTGCACGATCGAGCCGTAGAACTCCACAACCTTGCCGCCCACGCCCACGCAGCCGCCGCGGTCGCCCACGGTAAAGGAGATCATCTAACTGCTCACGAACTCACCAAGCAGGCGAGAGAGCACTCCATGAACGCCCAAAAACTTACCGAAGAACTCGTCGCGGAGCACGCAAAGTCCGGCAAACCGTAAAGGGCTGGAGTCCACATGGGTACGCGCCCGGCCGCTGGCAGGCCATGATCGGCGAATGATAAAGCGTGGCCCAAACCCAGCTCTTTCTCTGGGTCCTGCCGCTAGTACTTCATCTTCACCGAAACCTTGAATTCCTGGTAGCTCGAGTATTCCGCAACCTACTCTCCGCCCTCGGCATCTTCGCATTTGGCACGGTTTACTCGGCTGTGACTGTCCTGGCCATCCATAAAGTTTGTTCTTGGATCACCACTGGAGCGTAATGGACAGCTAGTGAGAGCACACCTTCCGGTATGGCTTCTCCCTAAGGTGAATGGCTGAAAAGCTGCGAATGCTGAGAAATACCGCCAGGACAAGGGTTAGCATCCCGGCGATTGCCCAGGTGTCCCAGACCACGCTGGTGCTCAGTGGCACAGAGTAATTGCCCGGAAAAAAGAAACGAAATGGGCCGGGCAGTGTGACGTAAAGATACAGTGGCAAACAGAGACAAACACCAGCAAGAGCAAATGCTGAGGCGATTCTCGGATAGATAAACGTCAGCAACACCGCCACCCCGAGCACATAAGTGCCCTTGTCAAACATGAAAAACACCGGCCCTGTGATCTGGCCTCCACTGAAACCGGATGCGCCGAAGTCATCCGCATGGATCCACGCGACGGCTATGCACAGAACAAAGGAGCAGGCCTGCTGGATTTCGTTCTTCCCGGGCTTCTTCATATGCTGACTTAGCGTTGCCTCACGAAGCGCGATTCTCTTTTATTTAGAAGTGCGCGGGATCCGACAAGCCGAGCAACTCTGAACGCTGGGCAAGGCGCTCCTTGAAGCAAGCAGCGTGGCAGAACCAAGTCTGCCATTTGCCTTGCTCTGTCTCAACCGTAAGCTTGCAGGGCCCTATCCCAGTTTGAGCTATAGCGTTGCCGCAGAAGCAACACGGCCCCCATTCGACAGTCACCGGTTTGAGCTCCGCCTTCTCAGACATGCGGCGGATTATACAAGGCTGCTTCCCGGAACGATTGCTTCTGGTTCGCTCCTGATAAATTGTTAGCGTGAATATTGCCCTGAATCCCGCTGAAGCACGGGTGCTCGGCTCGCTGGTGGAAAAAGACATCACCACGCCCGATTATTACCCGCGCTCACTGAACGCGTTGATCAACGCCTGCAACCAGAAGAACAATCGCGATCCGGTGACGAAGAGACCGTCGGCCTGGCGCTGCGCAACCTGGGAGACAAGCGACTGGCTGGCACAGCCAGCGGCACCACGGCCCGCGTGACCAACATACCGAATGATCGAGTTTGATGACTGCTCGATGCCAAGCCAAGATTAAAGAATGAAACGACATACAAAACCCACGTATACAAACCATCGGTATGATGATAAACTGGCTTCAAGTCCTCCAGCTGCCGCGCTGGCAGATGTCGACTGGCTGGGAGATGCGCTGGAAGTCTTACGGGGATTCCCGGCGCCGGTCCAGGGAGACTTGGGCTATGCCTTGTATCAGGTCCAACTTGGCCAAATGCCCCCGGACAGCAAGCCCATGCGGACCGTTGGCCCAGGGGTCTATGAATTGCGGGACCAGGACGAGCGGGCATGGTACCGCGTGTTTTATTTGAAGAAGATTGCAAATGTAGTATATGTATTGCACTGCTTCGAGAAAAGAACGGCGCAGACCGAGCAGAAGGACATAGAAGTCGCCAGAGAAAGGCTCAAACGGCTCCGTGAACAACAACGTGCCAAAGAAAAACAACAAGCTGGACGCCCACCGGACAAGAGGAAGCGTTCTTGATGAGCTGAATATGGGTCCACAGGACCGTTTGGAGCTTAAGTTAAAAGCTGATCTGCATCAGGACATTCTCAAGCTCATCAAAAAGAAAAGATCTACGCCCCGGCAACTGGAAAAGCTTTTCGACATACCACAACCAAGAGTAAGTGAACTGCTCAGAGGCAAACTCTCTCTGATAAGCGTTTCCAGGCTGCTGTATTATGCCAACCTTTTGGGCGCTCGTGCCGACGTGAGACTCAAGCCTTCTAGACAGCAGATGCGCAAGCTAGCCGAAGTGGAAATTGCGTAACTGCGGATATCCCATCGCCAAAGCCTGCGTACGCGGACACCAGATATCTAATACTTAATCCTTACCGCAACCGGCACCTTGGGATTTGGAACGG
>JBAVUZ010000772.1:0-5281 GCA_049697035.1 Candidatus Angelobacter sp.
CAACGGAACCGTCTCGCTGCGCCCCGCCGAGGGACTTGTTATCACGGAAATTTGAGCCCAGGAAATGAGTTCGTCTGAGATCATCAATGACCACTAAAACATTAGACTTCTCCGATTCTCCTGTGGAGCGCATGGCAGAAATCTTGAAGCAAAAACTGAACACCTGAGGCCAATTTGCTGGGAATCATAAATTTTGGGCGCACCCTTTTGGGGATTTTCGGACTCTCTCTGTTACAATTTAATTCGCGGGGCATGGACAGATGCTCCAGGTCGAAGGCTCGCTTAGGGATCGAAAGGCTTACTTCCTTACGGTTTCCTGTCGATAAAACCCCGGAAATCGGTTATACGGGGTGGAAGTAGTTGACACAGGCGACACTATCGACAGTAAGAAAAGACAGGAAATAAACGGGTTAGCCCTAACCCGATGAAAACAAGCTGGGGACGTAGTTCAGTTGGTTAGAACGCTGCCCTGTCACGGCAGAGGTCGCGAGTTCGAGTCTCGTCGTCCCCGCCAGCTTTTCTCTTATTTGTCCACGTTTACCCCTTCAGCAAGGAACCAAAAAGAAAGAATTGGGCCGGGACCACACAAAGATTGCGTCGAAATCGAGTCGCGCGATTGGTGCCATGGTTTACAGTTCTTGATCTGGGACGAAATGCACGCTTATTACTAAGCTTGTTCTTATGTTTCGCTTATGTTCTGCACACAACATATCCCAGGTAGTAGAATTGCCGAACCAAATCACCGGATTCATCTGCTGACAGCGATATGACATATCAAGACTCCAATGCCCCGGGTGCAGCGCAGCAGGAGAGCAGCCTTGAGAGCCGTTATCGCAAGCTCCTGCACGCCGTACCGGACGCTATCCTGGAAGTGGACCAGGAAGGGCGGATTACCATTCTCAATGAGGCTGCAGAGCGGATGTTTGGCTATACCCACGCCGAACTTCTTGGATTGAACGTGGAAAGCCTAGTGCCTGCATCCATGCGCAGCGGGCACGCGCAGCATCGCGCCTCATACGCGGTGCACCCTAATACGCGTCCCATGGGCACCGGCCTGGAGTTGCAGGGGCAGAGAAAAGATGGCTCACTGTTTCCGGTAGAGATCAGCCTCAGTCCGAATTGGATTGAAGGATCGCTGCACGTGATTGCTTCCGTGCGCGACATCACGGAGAGAAAGGCCGTTGAAGACCGCCTTCGCTCGTTGCGCGAGCAATACACGGCCGAACTGACGTTGAAGAATGAGCAACTGGAGGCGCGAAATCAGGAAGTTGAGCGCGCGAACAGCCTGAAGACCGAATTTCTGGCCAGCATGAGCCATGAACTGCGCACGCCGCTGCACACGATTATCGGCTTCTCTGAGCTGCTGGGAGAGCAACTGGAAGGCCCGCTCACGGAAAAACAGCAGCGCTTTGTCGGCCACATCCTGCAGGACGCGCGGCACTTGCTGGAGCTGATCAATGAGGTGCTGGACATCAGCAAGATTGAATCCGGCCGGCTGGAGTTGAAACGCGAATCATTTGACTTCAATGCATGTGTTGAAGAGGTGCTGGCCGGCATCCGCCATCAGGCCGCAACCAAGAACATTCAACTTAAGAACCAGAACGCTTTCCATGATTCGCTTTATGCCGACCGCGTCCGGTTGAAGGAGATCCTTTATAACCTGCTCAACAACGCGGTGAAATTTACGCTTGAAGGCGGCCGCGTATGGATAGAAGCAGCGCGCCAGGGTGATGCTCTCCACATTTCCGTGTGTGACACGGGAATCGGTATTCCAGAAAGAGAACAGCCTTCCATCTTTGAAAAGTTTTATCAGGTCGGCGACACAACGGGAGGCGTCCGCGAGGGCACGGGACTGGGCCTGCCAATTACCAAACATCTGGTAGAACTACATGGTGGCGCCATCAGCGTGGCCAGCCAGCCCGGAAAAGGCAGCAGCTTTCGCCTGGTTCTTCCGCTCATTCAGGAGCAAGCTGCGTAAAATAATCTTTCATTGATGAAAAAGATCCTGATTGCCGATGATAAAGCGACCAGCCGCGAACTGCTGCGCACCGTCCTGGAACGCCAGGGCTATGAAGTGATGGAAGCGGCCGACGGCGAAGAAGCCCTGCAAAAAGCGCTGGCTGAACTTCCTGACCTGATCCTGCTGGACCTGCAAATGCCTCGGCGCAGCGGATACGAGGTCCTGGGCGAGTTAAGAAAGGATGCGCGCTATGCCGCGCTGCCGATCATCGCACTCACGGCGAGCGCGATGCAGGGTGATCGAGAATGGGCGCTGGCTGCGGGATTCACCGGCTACCTGGCCAAGCCGGTGCCGCTGGTCCACCTGCGGGAAGAAGTTCAGCGCCTGCTCCAGACAAAAGAGTAACGGGTAGCGAGCGCGACTGCCTGCTTCACAGCAGGCCAAACTTTTTCATTTTGTAACGCAACGCGTCGCGGCCAATGCGCAGTTGCCGCGCAGCCTTTGACTGGTTCCCTGCCGCCTGATTCAATGCCTCCATCACCAGTTTTTTTTCATGTTCTTCAAGCGACGCATTGGCGGGCTCGGCTGGGCCGTCAGAATGTGTGAGCGGAATCGCCGCGGCGGCGCCCATGGCATGCTGGGATAGAGGAGGCAGATCGGCCACATCAATCATGTCCGTCATCGTCATCATAGCGCCATGCCCAATCACATTTTCCAGTTCCCGGACATTGCCAGGCCAGCTGTAACGACCCAGCACAATTTGCGCCCGCTGCGTCAGGCCATTGATGTTCTTGTTGTATTGCTGCGAGAACTTTTTTACAAAGTGCCGCGCCAGAATCGGCAGGTCGCCCATGCGCTGCGCCAGCGGCGGCGTTTGAATCTCCACCATTGAAAGCCGGAAAAACAGGTCTTCACGGAATTGGCGCTCGGCAATCTGTTGGCGCAAATCTTTGTTGGTCGCCGCCACCACTCGTACATCGACCTTCTGTGGCGTCAGTGAACCCACGCGCAGCACTTCCTGGTTTTGCAGCACGCGCAGCAGCTTTGCCTGGGTTGATAGCGGCATGTCGCCAATTTCATCAAGGAACAGCGTGCCGCCGTTGGCATGTTCAAAAAGTCCCATCTTGTCGCGGTCGGCGCCGGTAAACGCACCTTTGACGTGCCCAAACAATTCGCTTTCAAACAGGGTTTCCACCACGGCGGAGCAGTTCAGCACCACGAACCGTCCCTTTACCTGACTGAGCCGGTGCAATGCCTGCGCCACCAGCTCTTTTCCAGTCCCGGTTTGCCCGGTGATCAGGGCAGCGCGATAGTGCGGCGCAATGCGCCGGATACGTGAAAACATCTCCCACATTTCCGGGCTGCGCCCCACAATCCCTTCAAACTGCGCCGTCTCCAGCACCTTGTCTTCAGCGTGCCTTACCTGCTGCCGCAATAGCGCGGCATCAATGAGGTGGCCCACGCGCTCGCGCAACGTCGCCAGGGAAATAGGTTTGTTCAGGTACTCCGCCGCGCCCTTGCGGATGGCTTCCACCGCGGTTTCCGTGGTGTAGTGCGCGGTCATCAGAATCACGTCAATCGCGGGATCAAATTCAGAAACGCGCTCCAGGACTTCCAGGCCGCTCATGTGCGGCATCACCAGGTCCGTCATCACTACCTGAGGACGATGCGTGTAAACCAGATCAAGCCCCTCTTCCGGATCAGACGCGGTAAAGATCTTCACATGGTCTGACGCCAGGGCCGTGGAGATATATTCCAGGCTGCGCAGGTTGTCATCAATGATGACCAGTTCGATCGGGTTTCGACCTTCCGCCATGTTTGCTTTCCTGACCTTTGCCGCCGATATTTGCGCGGTAGCCGAGCATGAGCTGCGCCAAATAGCGCAGCTCTGCGCTGTGCCACTCAGCTGCGATTCTAGCAGCCCGCGTAAGTCCTGTCTTTTCAGCACAGTTGAATGGGCGCCAACGTGCTTTTCTTACTGGCGTGCCCGGCTGAAAACAAGCGGCCGGCACTCTGTAGGAGGAAACGATGGCTACCATGGCGATAAACACAGCTTCCGCGACGAACATGCCCCCACCGATGTTTCACAACAATCTGCCTTTTGCTCACCTTAAAAATGAGGCTCTGGCGCGTTTTGAGGCCATTGCCCCGGAAGTGAGCCGCTCACGCGGTGAAACGCTCTTTGTGGAAGGTGAAACGCCGCGCTGTGTCTTCGTGATACTCTCTGGCCGGGTCAAGCTCTCCGTAAGTTCCCGCGAAGGACGAACCGCCATTCTGCGCGTTGCCGGGCCTGGTGAGATTCTGGGCATCAGCGCCGCCATGAGCGGATCGGCCCATGAGACAACAGCAGAAGCGGTGGAGTTGTGCCGGGTAAAAGCCATCCGCGTCAGCGACTTTCTCCAGTTGTTGAAACAATTCCCTGAAGCTTCTGCTGAAGCTACCACTTGCCTGCTGCGCGAATACCGCGTGGCCCTGAACAACGTTTGCCGCCTTGCGCTGCCCAACACCGTGGCCGGAAGGCTTGCCTCATTGCTGCTGGAATGGCTGGACGCGCCGCGCGCCACGGCCGGCAGCGACCGCCGCTTTATCGTGGCCCTGACCCAGGAAGAAATTGCCAGCATGACGAACACATCGCGCGAAACAGTCAGCCGCGTTCTGCACCAGTTCCAACAGGATAAATTGATTCGCATCAAAGGGGCCTCAGTAACGATTCTTCAACCACAGGCACTAGAACTGCTCGCGGTCTAAGGACATGAATGTGTGCGCCATATCTCCGACATCTGGAACCAACATGGGACCATGGCATCCAAGCATCCTGTGCGTGGATGATTCGAACGAAATACTGCTGATATGCCAGACCGTGCTGGAAGCGGATGGCTACCAGGTATACACCGCAGGCAGCGCCGCAGCCGCGCTGCATTTGCTCCGTACGCATCCCATTGATGCCGTCGTGCTCGATAATGTGATGCCCGGCATGAGCGGTATTGCCCTGGCGCAGGAGATCAGGCGGCTCTCTTCAAGCGTGCCGGTGATCCTGTACAGCAGCCTGGAACGGCCTGATGAAGCCGCCCCGTTTATCGATTCCTATTTGTCCAAAGGGCAAGGGCCTCTGGCGCTACGCAAGCTGATTCGCGTGCTCCTGCAAAAATAACCTGCACCGCCGGTTCTCTCTCCTAAACCTTTTGACCAACAAAAAAGCCCGGAGCATTTCAATGCTCCAGGCTGCGCATAAAATTTTTGCTACTTCAGGCTGCGAATATATTTGATCAAGCCTTTGATCTGATCGTCGGTCAATTTGCCTTCAAACTTCGGCATCTTGCC
>JBAVUZ010000773.1:0-1981 GCA_049697035.1 Candidatus Angelobacter sp.
TCGGCCTGGTCACCGGTCTCGCCTGGACCGAGGTCGGCGGCAGCATTCTGACGACGGAAGTGCAGGTGCTCGACGGCAAGGGCAAGCTCACCATCACCGGCCAGTTGGGCGACGTGATGCAGGAGTCGGCGCACGCAGCGATGTCATACGTGCGCTCACGCGCGTCGCGGCTCGGCATTCCCAAAGACTTTTACCGCAACTTTGATATTCATATTCACGTGCCGGAAGGCGCCATTCCGAAAGACGGTCCTTCTGCCGGCATTACCATGGCAACGGCCATATCGAGCGCGCTGAGCAAGATTCCTGTGCGCCGCGACATTGCCATGACCGGCGAAATCACGCTGCGCGGCAAGGTGCTGCCCATCGGCGGACTGAAAGAAAAGCTGCTGGCCGCGCTGCGCGCCGGAATTAAAGAAGCGATTATCCCGAAGGAAAACGAGAAAGACCTTGCTGACGTGCCGGAAAATATTCGCGGCCAGATGAAGATCCATTTCGTGGAGAACATGGACCAGGTGCTGAAAGTCGCGCTGGAAACGCCACTTCCGGATTTCCCGGAAGAAGGCGCACAGACGATACCAGCTCCTGCCGTGCAGCCGGAGATATCGCGCGAGCGGTATCTGTAGTTTCTGTTACAAAGCTTTACGGGCCCGCTCAAAACAGAGCGGGCTTTTTCTTTTCGGCATCGGCAGAATGAAAAGTCATGGGTGGAAATATCAATGTATAAAAAATCGGCCTTGCCCCGGTGAATCATTGTCCAGTAAATTATTTTCGCGCCGCCACACGCAAAATTCCTTCCAGATCATCCGGATGAATGGCGTGCAGCATCGCGTCTTCGCGATCGATGTGGCCTTGAGACATTAATGTCACAAGCGATTCTTCCAGGCTGAACGAGCCGGCTTTTTTCGTCATGGTAATTTCCTGGTGCAGTTGATGGATATTGTTCTTGCGGATGTGCACACGCGCGCCGTAGCCAATCATCAGCAGCTCCGCCGCGGGATATCGTCCGCCGCGTTTGCTGGGCAACAAAATCTGCGTGAGCACCGCCGACAATGACATGGCCAGCTCCTGGCGAATGCTGCTCTGGCGCTCCGGCGGGAATGAGTCGGCAATGCGCGAGATGGTGGAAGAAACGTCAGTGGTGTGCAGCGTGGAAAAAACCAGATGGCCGGTTTCCGCGGCGGTCACGGCAATGCGCATGGTTTCGGGGTCGCGCATCTCGCCAACGACGAGAACGTCCGGCGCCTGGCGCAGCGCGGCGCGCAGTGCGGTGGGAAAATCCGGCGCGTCATGGCCGACCTCAACCTGCTCAATCACGCTGCGGATATTTGCGTGCTCATACTCGATTGGATCTTCAATCGTCACGATGTGGCGCGCGTCGCGGCGATTGATTTCGTTTACCAGAGCAGCAACAGTCGTCGATTTGCCAGAGCCTGCCGGCCCGCCGATCAGCACCAGCCCGCGAGGAAGGTGCGCAAGCTGCTCCACTGCCGGCGGAAGATGCAGCTCATGCAGGAATGGCACCGTGGTGGGCAGCGCGCGGATTGTCGCGGCGGCGCGTCCGCGCTCCTGATGCAGATTAATGCGGAAGCGGCCAAGATTGGTGTTGCGATAAGAAGAGTCGGCGATGCGGATTTCAAGATATTGCCGCAACGCGTGCGGCATGAGCGCAGGCGTGATAGCGTTTTCAATCTCGTCGCTCTCAAGCTTTTTGTTGCCGATGGGAACAACCTGGCCGTCCACGCGAACGCAGGCAGGCGCGTCGGTAACGAGCAGCAAGTCACTGCCGCGCCGCTCGACCAGTTGGACGAACCAGCGGTTGAGTTCGCTGAGAGAGGGATCAGTCATTGAATGCACAACAAAATCTCACCACGGAGATGGCATGAATAAAGGTGCAAGTTCTGAGGCGGTATGCTCCAGGGGGAAGGAATCTGGGGCAGACAGGTTGCAGGCTGTGCTCGTGCAGTGAGGCAGTACGACCTCG
>JBAVUZ010000774.1:0-8828 GCA_049697035.1 Candidatus Angelobacter sp.
GTGTTTCACCGTTCCGCTGGCGCCGCAGGCTGAAGCCAACGCTGCCCCTCCCAAATTCAAAGGCGCATGCCAATGCAGCTGCGCCATAAACAACTGCAACACCGATGCTGACTGCGGTCCGGGCGGCGTCTGCCTGGCGGCTCCCACCTGCTGCGTGAAATCACCACAGGCGCAATGGTTCCAGGATTCCGGGGCGTCATCCCGCAAGAATGAGCTGCCAACGTTCAAGGCTAAGTGCAACTGATAATCTCGTGAGCGTTTGTGCCCGGGTTTCCCGGAATGGGAAATTCTTCGGCAGACGCTCAGGAATTTCTAATCAGCCGCGATAGAGGTTGCTACAATCCGAGCGATGGAGCCGGGCCGGTTCGGCTTCCTTTCGAGCCGAATACTGGTTCCCTAAAAGGAGATCACATGTTTTCACGCTCGATTTTAAAGATGTTGCTTTTTGCCACCATCCTGCTGGCAGCAGTGGCCAGCGCAACCGCGGCTGCTCCTCCTAATGAAGAGGCGCAGAATTCGGTCGGGTCGATTCACACTTACCTGATGCCGGACCTCTCGCTCAAGAGTGTTTTCTCTGTGCCGGTGTCGGCGCTGCCCTCGGGAACGGGGTTCCGCAAGACCTGTAGATGTAGCTGCGGCACAGCTCCATGTGCGACTGACGCAGACTGCGGCGGCGGCGTAGGCAGCTGCTCCGCCTTCATCAGCTGCTGCGCCAAGGGCGATGAGACGTTATCGTTCGCCGGCGCGGACAAGTCTTCGCGCAAAACTGAGCTACCCGCCTTCAAGGCAAGCTGTAATTAGGAAGTCTATTTAAGGCCTTTGCTCCGGCGGACTAGCTCTCCGCCGGAAATTTCTTTTTACGATGTCTTCAGTCTGGGCGGGGGTGGCGCAGAATAATCATTTGTCCGCATGCCGACCGCGAGCAATTCCGGCAGGATGGCGCTCTTTTCGGGAATCAATGTGACCCGTGCCTTGCTTTCAATGATCTTTTGGATTTCCAGGATTTCAAACATCGCAGCTTCCACTTCGGCATCGGCTGCCACCTGCTTCAGGGCCTCACCAACGATGCTGGGGCGAATAGCCGCGGCTTTGGCGAATTCGACCGCCGCTTGCCGCTCGGCCGTGCTGGTGATGATGCTGACCTGGTTTGCGCCATCCTGTTTAATGGATGAAGTAACCTGGCGCAGCCGGTTTACGACTTTCTCTTCAATTTGCGCAATCATCTGCGCATCGCGGAAATGCACTTTGCGAATGTACACAGAACCCAGTTTGTAGCCCCATTCGTGGGATTGCGGTGAAACTTCATTGCGCACTGTTAAGCTCATGGCGTGGCGGGTTTCCAGCATGTCAGCCAGTTTCATGTTGCTGAGGCAGCGGACAGTGGAGTTACCGACGTTGGCGGAAAGCGATCCGCGCGGGTCGGCGTTTTTGAACAGGAAAGCCACGGGATCGCTAATGAACATTTCATACCAGATGCCGATGCCCATGGGCGCGCCTTCTTCAGAGTTCACCGGCTGGCTCCGTTGATATTGCTGGTCAATGCGCATATCCAAAACGTAGAGTCGGCCCAGCCACCGGACAATCGGAGCTTTCAAGCCTAGTTTCAACAGCAGGATGTGCAGCCCCGGCTCATCGATGATCGCCGCCACTTTCCCGAACAAAACATACACGTGGCAACTACCCTCCTGAACCGTAGTGTAGATCCCGAACATCCGCAGCAGTGCCAGGAAGAGAGGAACCAGGACGAGGCTGGCCAGGAATGATGCGAGAGCGGCGATGAGAAAAGGAATCATCGTTTTGTCTCCTGCACTACCAGCTGGGCCTGGCTAAAGAGTCCGAGCCGGACACTACGCACATAGGCGCCTAAAGTGCCTTCACCGGCGCGTTTTAATTCTGAAAGTTGGCCGGCCAGCGAAACCAGTGGCTGCACTTCCGCCTGGGCTTTCAAGGTTTCGATTTCGGCAGCGCGTTTGGAAAGCTCAATCCTTTGATCGGCCGCCGCCTGGGCCAGACTGATGTCTGAGGAAACCATATTGTGGGCAGTGTTGATGGCAGCCAGCGCGGACTCTACATCGGCTGGGGGATCAATGCCGGTGATGAGCGAAGCCTCAAGCACAATGCCATAACGCGCGTCTGAAGAACTGCACTCGCGGACCATGTGCTCGTTCAGGTCGCGCAGGTTCTTCCGCAAGTCATTGATGGAAATGCCGGCGCTGCGGGCGGCTTCCGGAACACTGGGATCGGCTGGCGCTTCAAAAGTTGCAATGCGCTCGCGCAGCACCGAAATGAAATAGCCCATCACATGCGCGATTGGAAATTTGACGCCGAACAAATAAGCATAGAGGTTCCGCTCGGAAACACGGTAGCGAATCTGCCCCGTCAATCCGGTATTCAACTGGTCCTTGGTGACCGCTTCCACCACGGTGCCGCCCTGATTTGCGGAGGGCGTTTCTGGGTCATAGGCCATGCTGACCGTTTGCGTGGCGATTGATACTTTGTGGATCTTCTGCCACGGCAATTTGAAATATGGGCCGCCGGGCATGATCACGCGTACCTGGGGATATTTATAGCGCTGCTTTTCTTCATCATTCAGGGGGGCGCTGATGGGATCAGCGGTGGTAAACGCCCCAGGAATGCGGTCGGCGCGGCCGAAGCTGGTTTTTACGGCGCGTTCGTTCTGGTTGACGGTGTAAATTCCGCCGGCGATACAACGTAACAAAAACCACACGACAAAGCCGAACACTATTCCGGCAAGGATGGACATGCACGTCCCTCTTCAATTTATTTGTGGAAAAGCCGCAACATTGTACAACGGATCATTGACGGCGCTTTCCTTTTTCCGCCGCACCTGTTGCGTAGTCATCTTCGCGGGCTGATCTTTTCGATTTGCCGGATGTAGTTTTTGCTATCAAACTTCCTTGACGTGCTATTGAATGACATGTAGCGGATCTTGCCAAAGATTGGACGCTCAAACCACGGGCGGTCATGCTTGCCCACAATCGCCCAGGCGATGCCAGCATAGCCGTTGGGATCGCGCCCGTCGAGTTCATATTTGTCATTCAGGTAAACCGCCATCTGGAACGCCCGCGCCGGAGTCTTGCTCCATTCCAGAATTTTCTTGGCCCAGTACATGCGCATGTAGTTATGCATGAATCCGGTCTTTACCATCTGCATCTGCGCGGCGTTCCATAGTGGATCATGCGTTTGCGCATCTTCCAATTGGCGTTCGCTATAAATCTTGCGCGGATCGCCTGCATGCTCTGCCAGGCTCTTATGCGCCCATGGTGTACCTGACTCAAAGTTGTCATAGTCGGGATTGAATCGTACGAAGTTAATCGCCAGTTCGCGGCGGACGATTACTTGTTCCAGATAAGCTTCCTTCGCCACGTTGGGCGCGTTAGCTTTCTGGACGGCAAGCGCAACCGTGTGCGGGCCGATGTGCCCAAAATGCAGATAGGCGGAAAGGCGGCTGGTGCCATCGCGCTCTGGCTTGTTGCGATCGACGGGATAATTCTCGAGTTCCTCTCGAATAAAACTTTTCAGCCGCTTGAGCGCCTGGTCTGTTCCTCCTGAGATGCTCTTCATCGGGGCAACAGAGCGGTCCAGCTTCCATCCCTCAGTGATGTCTATATCCGGCTTGAGCGATTTCAATCCGCGCGGCGGTTGCCATTCGACCTTTGCCCGAGTGTTCCCTACCGGCTGCAAAAATTCCGGCAACAGCCTGCGGATCACCGGCCGCGCCGTGTACGCGCCGTATTGCTCTTTCATCAGCAGCTTTGAAGGAACGATCACGTCGGCATCGACGGTCCAGAAAGGAACGCGGAGCTGATTGGCCACTTTTGCGCGCCATTGCTCTGGTTCTCGCATGGGATTTTCGTCGCCCACCACCAGCGCTGGCCGCACCTCGGCACAAAACTTCAGCAGATGATGATCCGGAAAGCGGCGGAGCACAAAGCCTATGCCGCGCTTTTTCAGTCCTTCGGCAATCGCGGGGATTCCCTGATTCAGAAAACGGTAATGGCGCAAGTTGGCGTGCGGATAAAACGGGACTGGAGCAAAGAAGACCACGCACGGTTTGCGCAACAGGTTCGCTGCCTGCACAGCTACCTCAAGCGCGGGATTATCGAGCGCCCGCTGGGCGCGCTGCATCCAGTAAACAACGCACTTGCCGCGGGGATCCGGTTGGCCCGCGCGACGGACCGTGACACGAGCATTCGAAGATAGACGATCGAGTTCGTCCATCTTTAATTCGGCCATCTGTAACAAGTATCACGCGCAGCCCTTCTACGTCTTGCAAGACATTGGCAACAAGCTAAGCCAGCGCCGTATCTTCAGTATCAGATTGAGTGTCGGATTGACCGGCGTAGCGACCTTCCTCATCGGCAGAAAATACTTCTTGTTGTTTCGGAAAGATTTCTTTGAGTGCCGCCACGATGATGAAGCTGATGATCACCAGCAGCATCCACGAACTGATCTTGGTTGGCCCCACAATGGCCCACTGCCGCTTCTGGTGCGGGTACTGCCAGGCTCCAAAATAGGTAGCAATATTTTCGGCTATCCATATAAAGAAGCCGATCAGAAGAAATGAAAGCGCCAGAGGCATGCGACGCTCTTTGCGCGTCACAATGAAATTGACCTGCGTGCGCCGGAACAGCAAGAGCACGCAGGCAGCCAGCGGCCAGCGCAGATCCACCATGTAGTGATTGGTAAAAAAGTTTGCATAAATGGCAGCGCTCAGGCCAACGGCCAGCGTGAACGACGGGAATTCAGTCAGCCTGAGACGCATCAGTCGCCATGACTGCATGATGTAACTCGCAACAGAGGCATACATGAATCCGCTGTACAAAGGGACTGTCTTCAAGTGAAAAAATGCCGGTTCCGGATAGCTCCACGATCGGATGGTGGGCGATGTCTTGTACAGCTCAAGTCCGATACCAACCAGATGGAACAAAGAGAGTACAGCGACTTCGCGCCAGTTCTCCAGCCGCACAGCAACAAGGACGATCTGGATGGCGATTGCTCCTAGAAATAAAAAGTCGTACCGAGCAAGGCCGGGAATGGAAATGTGGCTTGAGATCGCCAGCAGAAACAAAAACGATCCCGCAAAAACACACGCAGCAGCCTGCTTGAGGCCGAAAACAAGGAACTCGTAAATTGCAGCGGCCAGGCGCGGCCCCACGAGACGAGAGAGCATGGGTTCTATCAAGAGCGGACTGTTCACGAGATTTCGATCCGCAGAGATTGCTGTGGGGGTTCGTTCACCGCAATCTTCCACCTTTCCGGCACAGGCCCAAAATAGAGCGTATGATCGGTTTACCACTCATGACAACTTCTGTGAAGACAAAAACGCGGCTCTGCCCCATCTGTCACGGCTCCGGACTAAAGGATGGCATGCGGTGTTCTGCATGTGACGGCAAGGGGGAAATCCCGCACACTCCGCCGCCCAAAACTGAATAATTCCATCCGGTTGGGAATTGACGCTGACCTAAAATCAAGTGGCATGTCGAGGCAAGAAGACTCGCTGTAGAATGATTCATGGTAACTACTTCCATCCGTCTGCTGGCCCTGGATATTGACGGCACTTTAACAGATCCGAATTTCCAGGTGCCGCCGCGCAATATAGCAGCATTGCGAGCAGCTCATGAAGCAGGCATAGAGATCATTCTGGCCACCGGACGCCGCCATGACTATGCACTGCCAATCGCTAAAGAACTCGGCTTCCCTGTTTGGCTTATCAGTTCCAACGGCGCCCTGATCCGTTCCAGCGACAGTGAGACGTTTTTTACCGACCACCTGCCCGCAAGAACCGCCAAGGAACTCATTCAATATATGGACGAGTTTCGCGGGCATGCCGTGCTTACGTTTGATCGCGCCGCCAACGTGCCGGGAAATGATTCACTGGTCCTGGAAAGCGCCGACGAGCTGAACAACACGGTCTCGCGCTGGCTGCAGGTAAATCGGCCTTACATCAAGTTTGTATCGCCGCTGGAGGATGCCCTGACCGAAGACCCTTTGCAAGCTATGTATTGCGGCCGGGTGGCATTGATGCAACGCTTGCAGAAACGGCTCAGCCAGGCTGCTTTTCTGGACAAAATCACCGTCATGAGAACCCAATATGACCATCGCGACCTGTGCATTCTTGACATCCTCAACCGAGAATGTTCCAAAGGTCACGCTTTAAAGCGATGGGCGGAGGAGCGCGGAATCGATCGGGAGCAGATTATGGCCATCGGGGACAATCACAATGACATGGAAATGCTTGAATTTGCAGGACTTGCGGTTGTGATGGGAAATGCATCCAATGAATTGAAGCAGAACGGCTGGAAGGTGACCGGCAGCAATGAGGAAAGCGGTGTGGCTCAGGCCGTGGAGCAGATTTTGGGGCTGGCTTTCAGCGGCTAATTGGGCGAGAATAGACAGGTTGCGGCGGATATGAGATTTTCAAGAACAATAACGATCATGGCGCTTCTGGGTTTCGCGCAAATGTCTGCTTTTGCAGGACAGATTGCCATCCTGAAAAATGGTTTTTCCATCCATTTTGATCACAAAGAGCAAAACGCCAAATCCACCCGTCTTTTTACCCCGACCGGCTACCTTGATATCGCCAGCGACCAGATTACGTCGTTTGAAGAGGATGAAACTCCGGTCGTGCCTGAACCGTCGCCGGCAACACCTGTGGCCAGCCAGGCTATGGTAAGTAAGCCGATGGTGACCAAGCCTTTGGCGAATCCGATTCCGGCAGTTCAGCCAGTAGCAATGAAAGTTACTGCTCCGGCGAACACGGCCGCGAGCGCCATCGATATAGATGAGGTAGTGCGGGAGGCCAGCAATAAGAATCGGCTTGATCCCGACTTTGTCAGAAGCGTGATCATGGCGGAGAGCAACTTCAAGACGCATGCTGTATCGAAAAAAGGCGCTCTTGGACTGATGCAGTTGATGCCCTCGACCGCAGCCCAGCTCGGAGTTGCCGACCCTTTTGATCCCAAAGCAAACGTGGAAGCAGGCGCTGCCCACCTGAGCGCGCTGCTGGATCTCTACCATGACGATCCGGTTAAGGCATTGGCTGCCTACAATGCCGGGGCGCATCGGGTAAAGCAGTACAATGGCGTGCCTCCCTATCGTGAAACTCGCGCCTACATCAACAAGATTGTTCGTGACTTTAACGCCAAGAAGCGGGCGCAGATGAAAGCGGCTGGCGTAATGAACGTCTCGAGCCCGGCCAAAGCCGCCGGTTCCAGGTCTGTTAAGAAATCAAAACCGCAGCAAGCCAGCGTAGCCAAATCCGCCAATCCGGCATAAGCATCACAACAAGAGCAGCAAAGCGCGTCCTGCCCGCAGGGCGCTTTTTTGTATGATCATTTAAGCCCGACGTAACCACATGAGCAAAAAAAGATTTCTAATCACCGCCCTGGTGCTGGTTGTGCTGGCCGGACTGGTCTATCTTCAGGTAAGGGCCTGGAAGAAATTTGACTGGCACCGCTTCTGGGTGGCGACCCACAATACGAACAAGTTTTATCTGGTGGCCGGCGTGGCGCTGGTCTACGCCGACTACATTCTTCGCGCCATGCGCTGGAAGATCATGCTACGTCCGGTGTGCGAGGCCAAGACTTCTGACCTGGTAGCGCCCACCATGATCGGCTTTGCCGGGCTCGCACTGCTGGGAAGGCCGGGAGAGTTTATTCGACCATACCTGATCTCGCGTAAAGTGAATTTGAGCATGGCGTCTCAGCTGGCTGTGTGGACCGTGGAACGCATCTTTGATATGGGCGCTTTCGCCCTTATCATGGCTATCAATATCTTGTGGTCAAGGGACACTCTCAGCCGGCTTCCTGGATTTGCCAATTCCGCGCGCCAGCACCTGCTGGGCCATGAGATTTCATCCTTCACTTACTTTGAAATGTTTGCGCTGGCACTGCTGGCCGGAGTGTGCCTTGTGGCCCTGGTGGCATTCCGGGTCAGGAAAAATCCTATAAAAGCGGCAAGTGTCTTTGTGCGGCTGTTCGGGCGAATGTCGCCCAAATTGGGCCATGCGATAGGCAAACGCGTACTGGCTTTTGGCGAAGGGCTGAACACCGTAAAAGATATGAAGTCTTTCTTTCAGTTATCCGGGTTATCGATTGTGATTTGGCTGATTATTGGCTTTGCCTATCTTGCCGTTACACATGCTTATTCCATTCACCGGCTGTCGCAGATGACGCTTTCCAGCGTGTTCCTGCTCACTGCGGCCAGCGTGGTGGGAGGAGTGTTACAGCTGCCGGTAGTCGGCGGCGGCTCGCAATTGGCGACAATCGGAATGCTGCGCGGGGTTTTCAATCTTTCACCCGAGCTGGCCACCAGTTGCGGCATCATGCTCTGGCTGGTGACGTTCATGTCCGTGACGCCTGCCGGGCTGGCGATGGCGCGGTCAGAACATGTGTCGCTCACGCAGATTGAGGAAGAGAGTATCCAGCAAGAAGAGAAATTTCTGGAAGAAGACTAGGGTCATTGCCAGAATTGCCAACATTGCCAAAGATCGCCGAAATTGAACACCAATCCTTGGGTCATTACTGGCCGATCAGAGTCAATCCGTGTTCATGCCTGGTAAGGTTTTGCTTTTCCGATCTGCGCTTTTCCCATCTCCCGATCTCTCGATGTCCCGATTCCCCGATTTCCCGATGTCCTGCTCTCGCCTGTTACAATCTTAGTCATCACACCCCATTGAGAGTTCCGGTTAAGACACGATGAAATGTCCGTTTTGCGGGTTTGAAAATGACAAAGTGGTGGACTCGCGCGAGAGCAAAGAAGGCGAATCGATTCGCCGCCGCCGCGAATGCCTGAAGTGTGAATAA
>JBAVUZ010000775.1:0-1618 GCA_049697035.1 Candidatus Angelobacter sp.
GCCGCAAGGATGACAAAGGCGATGATGAGCGGCAGATCGCCATAGAATCCGACCGTCCCAACGCCCATCGCGCCGATTACAACCTGCAATCCGAGCAACTGTAGCGCGATGTAAGGCATTGTCGCGACGATGCCGGTGATCGCTACGGCGAGCACGAGCCACTTGTTGCCGTACCGACCTTGGACAAAGTCGCCGGCGGTGATGAAATTGTGTCTGTGCGCGACCGACCACATACGCGGCAGAATCAGAAAGACCAGCGGATATACAATGATCGTGTAAGGCAGCGCGAAAAAGCCGATAGCTCCGGCGCCGAAAACAAGAGCCGGTACGGCAATAAAAGTGTAGGCGGTATAGACGTCACCGCCGAGCAGAAACCAGATGACGACGGTCCCGAGGCGGCGCCCCGCCAGACCCCATTCATCCAGCACGTCGAGATCGCCACGGCGCCAATGGGCTGCAGCAAAGCCAATAATCGTCACGGCCCCGAACAGCAGGACGAAGACGATGATCGCGGTCCAGTTCATGTTCGTCTCTTATTTTGGCCGTGCGAATACGAAGTGACGATTGAGGCTAATCGTTCTTGTAATGCACCCAGATGATCAGAGCGGAGGTGAGAATCACCCAGAGGAACTGATACCAATAAAAAAACGGGACACCCCACAGGGCCGGTTCGACGAAATTATAGAACGGCACCCAGAGTAGGGCGATGAACGGGATCAGCAGCAACCAATTCCAAAGGCGCGAACTGCCGCCTGACCTAGTCGGATGCTTTGCCATTGAGCTTTTGCTTCTTTATCGAGGGAAACTATAAGAGCCCGATCTGTTATCATGTTAGTTTGGCTCAAGATCCAGTTCGGGCCATCTCGCGTAGGGGGAACCCTAGTTTAGACCAATTAGCGACGATGACTGTTCAAAACTGCTCAGTTTAATCTTTTTAGTGTGCCGGCCCCGCGATCGACGATCGCCCGATCTCGGGGAGATACGGGGCGGTCCGCGCCAGGAACGCCTTCAATTCGTTGGCCTCGCCGATTGACTTTTCGAAGATCGAAGGATTCGGGCTGCCTATTCGCCGTAGTCGTCGAGCATATCGCCACTCCGCGCGAGCATGAACGTGGTCGCTGCCGCCATCACCGCTGCACACCAGTCTATTCCACCAAGCAAAAGCGCTGCGAGGACAGCGAACCACGCCCCAGATGCGGCAGTCCAGCGGCGCTCCCACCGGATTTGCAGAAAGCTTTTGGGCGCCTCCCTGGCACCGGTGAGAAAGCTCTGGAGCCGGGACAGCGCGCTGTGGCGTGTCAATACGAGTTCCGGTTCTCCCGGTGCTGAGGCTAACCCTTGTCTCGAGCGGGACAACCGTGAATTTGGATTGCATTTGATGGTCATTTGTTCCTCGTCGATCTCCTTGCGCAGTCGCTGGGCGCGCAAGGCGCCCCTAACATCTCCCGATCCGTCAATTTGAACCACCAGCGCCTCTATGACGCCCTCCTACCTGCGGTCGATCGTCCGGCAACCGAACACGTTAGCTTGTCGATCTTTCAACGACGTCCAACATTAGCGCCGAATGGGCGAAGGCGGCGCCTGCTCTCATTTCCGCGGCGACCCAGACTGCTTCCAT
>JBAVUZ010000776.1:0-2434 GCA_049697035.1 Candidatus Angelobacter sp.
GCTTTTTGCTGATATTGTTCCGGATCCTCAGGCCTCAGAGTTCCCTGGGCTTTTTGTTGCAAAAAAAAACCGGGTTTGAATAACTTTGCCGGTGCATATTGGAGCTTTTTGCTTTCGCTGCGGCAAGCCGCTGCTGCGCTTCGTTCTTCCATCCACTTGTCGTGTCAACTTGAAGATATTTTTCCCACGTTTCCACCGCCAGGTCCCAGGCCTGCGTCTTTTCATAAGCAATGGCAAGGTTAAACAGCGCACTGGCCTCATCGTCTTTGCTCAGGTTGGGTTTGCTCAGGACTTCGCTCAGCAGGTTGAGCGTGCGCTGCAGGTTAGGATGTTCGGCGCGGCTGTCGCGCTCAAAGTAGCTGGCGGCCAGATCGATTTCAAGGCTGGGAGTGGCCAATCCTTCAGACCGTGCTTTTTCAAAGTCTTTTTCGGCTTTTTCCAGACTGCTTGGAGTGGCTTCCCATAGCAACGCGCGACCCTGGATTTGCAGCCAGCGCGGATCTGCATTTTTCGCCTGAAGATTTTTATTGGCGGCGCCGCTGGCATCGTGCAGCGACGGCGGCACTTCGTCTAATCCACGTCCATCTTCCGCGCCTAGCGGCACCGGAAACGGGTTATAGGGAGCATATCCAACTTGCGGTAAACGCGATAAAGTTGTCCGCCGCCCCATAAAAGCAGTCGCCACGGCTTTTTGTGCCTGCTTCACCTGGAATCCGGCCCACAGTGCCGGGCCTTCAACAAACCCAAAGATCACCGCCGCCAGCGCCACGGTTGCCGACACAAGCTTCAGCCAGCGAAAGCTGTGGCCACCAATCGACTTCCGCACCAACTTCTTTTGCCACGCAGGTTTGGAACTCTGCAAGTCTTTGAGGATGGCAATGTTTTCCGGCGATTGTTCTTCAGAAAACTCTCTCAAGTATTGCCGCAGCGTGGGCCCGCAAAACTTGCATTCCGCAACGTGGAGCATTGTCTGCTCGGCCATTGCCGGCGCCAGTATTCCGGCAGCCAGTTCCTGGAGCACGTCGTTATCCGGACAATCGGGCCGCGGGTTCATAGAGCAACCTTCCTGAAGCAAATAGTTTCCTGCAGGATAATCTTCTGGCGTATGCCTGCCGCCATGGCAGCAAGAGCAGCATAGCTTTGTGCGGACGTCACAAGCCTGGAGCCGATGAACGGCGGCGTGGAACCCGGCATCTCTCTTTTTATTTTCTCGTTCATCTGATTCCTTATACTGCCTCTTCTATCCCTAAAGACGTACCAAGCCGTGCGAAACCTTTTGCCCTTTCTAAGCCGATGAAAACACTCATGCTCAATCACCCGTTTTAGGTTCGTCCAGCCCCAGTTTTTCGCGAACATAGCGGGCCAGGCGAAACAGGACAGCCTCCACACCTTTCACCGTAAGCCCGACGGCGGGCAGCAAGGAAATTTCTTTTGCCGTATAACCCTGCTCGTAAAAGAACCAGAAAATCGCCACGTCTCTCTCATATGTTGGAGAGGGTGCAAGCGTTTCTAAAATTCCCTTGATCTCTTTTTTCTTATGTAAAAACTCAAGGCGCTCGCGATCCCGCGGTCCAGGCGGCAATACGGCATCGCTCAGCTCAATTTCGTCGGCTTTATTAACAGGCTGGCGGAAGTGGTCACGCACAACATTTGAAGCTATTACCTTCAAATATCCAAAGATTGTATTTTCGTGTTCATTCTTAGTAGCACGCAAAGCCTTCTTATCATTGGCAAAAAGTTTCACGTACGTATCCTGGATCAGATCATCCACCAGGCTGGGAGCCGGCGTTTTCCAGCGGCGCACGGTATTGATAATCACGCTGGCGATCAGGGGCTGGGTCCTGCGTACAAATTCACGCCACTGCACTTCTCCACCTTGTCCATCTGAGCTCAGACAAAGATGAAGCAGGTCCCGAATTGAGATTTCTTCTTGTGCCATCCGGCCGTTTTGTGGTGAATCGAGATTCTACTCGGTACGGAGCCACAGGTTCGAGCAAGTTTGTGAATTTTTGCACCAAAGGCTGGGCCCTGACGCGATCAGCAATCAGAACTATTCTATTTACTTTCAATGGGTTAGAAATAAATCCAAGCGCCCTTTGAGAACCAGGGGATATCTTAAGCCGAGGGGGGCCAATTACACTCCAAAGGCGACATCAGGCGCTGGACGCGCCTCCCGGCAGCTCCTTTAAAATTCTTCGATTTATACGTCTAGACAAGTGCAGGCGTTCTTCATCAAGGCGCAAGGACCATCACCAAACCCTCTCGGATAAGCCGCCGAACCAGCGTTAGCTTGCCTTCATCGTCTAAATCGCAAGGGAGATCGGAAACACGAATTGGGGCCGGGCCAGAGCAAAGCTGACCGCTTCAGCAGTGTGCGATGGAAACGTAATCGTACGGCCATAGCAGGCGACCGATGCCGACGCGCCGTTCGTTC
>JBAVUZ010000777.1:0-5965 GCA_049697035.1 Candidatus Angelobacter sp.
CGCTCGTCGGGCGTGAGAAATGCCGTGCTGGAAAGATAGATCAGCCCCGGCCATGACTGGCTCAATATCCCGGGAAGCTGCGTGATTTCCAGATTGAGATACGGAAAGGGAGCAAGCTCGGAGGAAAGAAATTGGATCGTGCTCGCAGCCTGGTTGGCGATCTGCTGCGTTTCAAGCGCGGGATCAGGCTTCTTGCCGGCGCGTGCCTCAGCGCCTGCCAGCGATTGTTCCACGGTCCTGGCGCCGTAGGCATGGATTTCCACTGCGCCGGAGGTGGCGCTGGCGGCAACGAACTTGCCCAGATTGAATCCAGCGCGGTTAATAGGCTTGCTGGTAACAAAGCGCGTGGTCCGCTTGCCTGCGCCTACGGTGCTGGTAACCAGCCGGCCTGTGCCAACAACAGACCAGTCACTGGGGCATTCAAAAGTGAGGTCGAAATTGCTGAAGGTGGGACCAACGTTGGGATACCATGTGCCGCGCGCGCCAACGTAAATCACATCGTTGCCGGCGTCAAACATTACAGGCCCGGAATACTTGAATTGCAGTTTTACCGGACGGTCTTTTTCCAGCGGCGTCGGCATCACTACGCCGATCAGGTCGTCGCCCCTGCGCGAGAGATCGCTTCCGGTAATCGCGTCATTTTGGATGAACTCCGCCGGAGCGCCGTTCACGCGCACTTCGCTAAGCTTAAGATAGCGCGAGAGTTCCAGGATTAGCGTCCTCTGGCCGGAGCGTTGCGGCGTAAGTGTGAATTCAGCTTCGGCGCTCAGGTCGGTGGGCGGCTGTACATTCACGTGAAGCTTGTAGTCTGAAACTTCAAAGGTGGCTCGCGCTGCCGGGTCCTCCTGGCCCGCGGCTTCCCGCGCCGTGCGCATGGGGAAGGAAGTCCAGGTGTCATAGAACGCGACACTATTGACGACGTCGGACTGCGCCACTCTGATCTGCTCAGGGGCGTTGGCGTCAAAAAACACATCCACAATCCCCGCTGTGGTTCCCCCGATCCGCAAGTGTAGAAAGCTTGCAGCGCCCTGCGGCGCACTTGTCATTACCTGCAGAATAGGCAGCGCGTCTCCGCGGGCCAGAAGCAGCGCCGGCTGTTGCCAGCGAGTAACAAATTCCTGCGCATTTTCTGCGTGGCCGCGCAGGCCGCTTTTCAGCTCATTCGCTATTTTGTCGTCGGCAAACCGGAGATACGCGGACTGGAAGCGCTGCTCCAGCACCGCTGAGCCGGTAAACAGCGCCAGTGAGGTTCGCTCCGCGCGGTTCGGAGGCACCAGCAGTACCTCTCCAACGCCGTCAAACATGGCGCCCGTAATATGGCCATTGACTTCACGCACAAAAGCAATCGTGCCGTCGCTAATGGAGATGTGCAGGTCTTCCATCATGATGGATACCTCGCGCACCTGGTAAACGTCCTTCACGTCAAGAGAAGGGTTCAGCAGTTCACGGTAAAGCGCCACGGCCCCCGACTGCGAGGGAGCAACCTGGCCCCAGGCGGGAACATTCCCCAGGGCAAAGACGAGAGCTAGTACCTTCGTTACTCTTAAGATGAAGACACGCTTCATAGACATGCCATAATCGCTTAGACTTTTCTCACTTGAAATCGATTATTACATTTTGCGCCTTTGCCATGTTATGCGCCGCCGCCCGCGCGGACACAATTGTCTTGAAAAATGGCGATCGTATCCAGGCCGACTCCGCGCAGGAACGGAACGGCCGCGTGGAATACACGCTGGGCGACAACACGATGACCATTCCCAAATCCATCGTTGTCCGCATTGAAAAAGGTCCAGTTTATGGGCCATCGCCGACCGCGGCCGCAGCCACGCCGGAAGCGCCACCGCCGCATGAAGAAATGGCCAGCTCAGGGGACCTGGTCTCGCGCGTGATCCACAACGGCGCAATTGACGCTGCGGCAATCAAGGCTATTGAAGAACAAGGCGATTCTCTGCGCGCTGCCGCTGCCAATTCCATTGCCGCCAACTTTGAAGAAAAACGCCTCAACTACTCCGCTGCCGCGCGCTATCTCCAGTCTGCCATTGCCTTTCTGCCGGATCACGGCGTCCTGCTGGAGAACTACGCTTCTGTTTTGCTCAAGTTGGGCCAGCCCGCGGAAGCGTTGCTTCGCGCGCAACAGGCCGCGCGAGTGAGTCCGCAGTCGGCGGACGCGTTTCTGCTGCTCGGATATGCCTACTACAAGAACGACCACAACCGCGAAGCCATTGCTGCATTGAAAAAATCCTTGGAGCTGCGGCCCGATGACAAAACGCGCGATTTGCTGGAGCGCGTGGAGCGTGAATCCAGGACAGAAGCCGACTTCCGCCAGCAGGAGAGCAGCCACTTCACGCTCCGCTATGAATGCTCGCAAGCGCCCGATGCTTTACGCACTCAGATTCTGGATGCGCTGGAAGCGGATTACCGCGATCTGAGCAATGATCTGGGATCGTCGCCCAGAAATATCTACGTTTCTCTTTATACAGATGAAGCTTTCTTTGACGTAACGCATGCCGCCGCCTGGACAGCGGCGCTCAATGACGGCAAGATACGCATTCCCATTTCCGGAGTTAAGGCCGTAACGGCGGAGATGGCCAGCGTCCTGCGCCATGAACTCACGCATTCTTTTGTCGCGCAGATCACGCACAACCGCGCTCCGGTCTGGCTGAATGAAGGTGTGGCGCAACTTGAGCAGGGATCCAGTACCGGCGCTATCGGCCCGCGGCTGGCCGCGCTTTATGTCTCAGGCAGGCAGATTCCGCTCAATCAGCTGGAAGGCGGTTTCAACGAATACAGTTCTGCGGAAGCTTCAGTTGCCTATGCCGAAAGTCTGGCCGCTGTGGAATACATCCGGGCAACCTATGGTCTGAGCGATCTGGCACGGCTGCTGCAGCGCCTCGGAGAAGGACAGAGCGTGGAATCGGCGTTGCGCAGCACCGTCCACGGCGGTTATGCGGAGCTGGAAACTGAGATCACAAATTATCTCAGGAAAAATTATGGCAGCTAGGCGATTCCCTTTACTGGCCGGTAACGCGTAATTCGATTCTTACGCCGCTTTCCAGTTTTACTGTGCGCTGCGTGGAGATAATCGTTTGAGCCCCGCCATCCGCCGGAGAGCTCAGGCTCAGTCCGTCAATATCGGTCGCCCCCGTTTCTGGTTTTCTTTCATCATGTGATTTCATGTCATCGCCCAGTGAAGGATTGTGCCTGCGTGGAACATTTTCGGTTCCCGGAGCTGACGGATAGCGTCGTTGAGCGGAATTGTTCATTGGAGAAGGCGCGTTGGGTATTTCGACAACGGGGTGCTCGGCCGGACGAATCGCTATAAGCTTTGATTCAAACGGCTTTTCGCCGTCCTTGGTAATGACCTTATCGAAAGCGATTCCCAGCCGCGACTCAGGAGTCTCCTTGCTGTGGACTTGGGCTTCAGTAACGTGCCCCAGCAATTTTGCGTCGTGCCGGGCCACAATTTTTCCGTGGGCCAGAACATCGGCCACCAGCACGGCATTCACCGGATCGCCAATTTTGGCCTTTTTGGCGTCCACGGTTTTCGTTAGTTCGGCATATAGGATCGAGCCATTTTCCAGGCGAACTTGAGACTGGGCTGGTGCTGCCTGCAATGCGGATGCTGCGCTTCGAAGGCTTGTTGCCGACCCCCTTTGGGAGACTGCAAATACCGCCAGAAACAGATATGCCGGCGCCAGAACTTGCTTCCAGGTCATATCAAGTATGCTCCGGCAAACCACCTGTCATGTCAATAACATCTATATAAGCGTCTTTCTGATAGCATTTCTCCATGAAGCGTTTCCTCATAATCTCCGGGATCATCGTCGGCGTAATTCTGCTTGTCATCATCGCCGTTCCGTTGTTCATCAATGTCGATAGCTTCCGCCCCGATCTGGAAAAGAAGCTTTCCGCCGCCCTCAACCGCCAGGTGCATATCGGCAAGCTGGATGCGTCATTGCTGAGCGGAGGCGCAAGCGCCAGCGACATCACCATTGCCGACGATCCCGCTTTCAACAAGGGCCCGTTCCTGAAAGCGGCTTCGGTAAAAGTCGGCGTGCAACTGATGCCGCTCATCTTCTCCAAACAGCTCAAAGTCACGTCGTTGACGATACAGAAGCCGGACATCACGCTGCTGAAAAACGCGGCCGGTAAATGGAACTACTCCACGCTCGGCGCTACGGCGCAGACACAAAAGACCCAGCCGGAGCCTTCAGGCAAAGCGCCAGATATATCCGTCGATAAATTTGAGATCGCGGGTGGGACCGTCCGTGTAGGTCACAGCAGCGGCCACTCGGCCGGGAAGGAAAGCGTTTACCAGAATGTAAACCTGGTGGCGCACAACATCTCCGCCACCAGCGCAATGCCTTTTACACTGTCCGCTGGCATGCCCGGCGGCGGTACGCTCAACCTGGATGGCCAGGTGGGCCCGCTCAATCCCACGGACTCAGCTAAGAGCCCTCTGGACGCCAAAATCGCGCTCAAGCACGCTGATCTTGCAGCCACCGGCTTTGTTGATCCCAGTTCGGGCGTCGGCGGCATTCTGGATTTTGACGGCCAGGTGAAATCGGACGGCCATAAGCTGCATTCTGAAGGCAAGGCCAAAGCCGCTGATTTGCGCGTAGTAAAAGGCGGCCAGCCGGCCAGGCAGCCCGTCGCGCTCGATTACAAATCTGACTATGCCCTGGATTCCGACACTGGCACAATCAATGCGAACCTGCACACCGGCAACAGCCTGACCAATGCCAGCGGAACGCTGAGCGCCAAAGGTGAAGATACGCTGGCCAATCTGAAGATTGTTGGCAAGAATATGGCTGTGAATGACGTTGAGGGCCTGCTGCCTGCGTTCGGAGTGGTCCTGCCATCAGGCGCATCATTGCAAGGCGGCAGCATTAACATGGACCTGAACGCCACCGGCCCGCTGGATCGTCTGGTGATTGATGGCCCGCTAAAAATTGAAGGCACGCATCTTTCCGGCTATAACCTGGGCTCCAAGCTCGGCGCCATTGCCGCTTTCACCGGCAACAAATCAGGTACGGATACGCTGATCCAGACATTCAGCTCCGCTTTGCGCGTTGCGCCGGAAGGCATAAAAGCTGACAACATTGTTCTGGATGTGCCCTCACTCGGGATCGTGACCGGCAATGGCGTAATTTCTGGCGATAACTCGCTCGACTTCAAAATGCTGATTAAGCTCTCCGGAACAGCCAATAATCTTCTGGGTAGCCTGACCGGGGCCTCTGCCTCAGCTCAAAGCAAAGGCCTGCCGTTCCTGATTACAGGCAAGACCTCGAACCCTGTGTTCCGTCCGGCAATTGGAGGCGCTGTCGCTGGGGACCTTCAGAACTCCCTGCTCCAGGCCGTCCAGGGCAATAAGGGGAATAAGACGGATGGCCAGCAGCAGAAACCGAACCTGCAAGACGCGCTGGGCGGTCTCTTGGGTAAGAAGAAAAAACCGCAACAATAACGCCAAAGGGCGTTCTAGAAATTGGATGCTTCGCATCGCCGCTGTTAAAATAGGCGTAACAACCCAGATTTTTCTAAACAGAAGCTTCTCCGCTGAAGCTTCGTCTGGAAGAAGGTCTCTCAATATGCCCAGGAAATTCGTTTTGTTTGCGTCTGTGCTGCTGCTGGCGGCAATTGCCCTTCGCGCGGATGACATTGTTGATGAAATCATCGCCCGCGTGAATGACCAGATCATCACCCGGTCTGACATGGAAAAGGCCAAGGCGACCACTCTGGAAGAGTTGAAACAGAGATTTCCCTCTGACTGGCAGAGCCACATGGCGAAAGCGCAGGCCGATACACTGCGTGACCTGATTGACCAGCAGCTTCTGCTGGAACGCGGCAAAGACCTGGGCATCACCGGCGAAACGGAGTTGGTGAAACGGCTCAATCAGATGCGGCAGCAGATGGGGTTGGCCAGCATTGATGACCTGGAAGCGGAAGCCAAGAAACAGGGTGTCTC
>JBAVUZ010000778.1:0-6829 GCA_049697035.1 Candidatus Angelobacter sp.
GATCAGGAAATTGGAGCGAAGCGACAAGAAGAATGGGTTAGGCTACGCCTGATCTGGATCGTTCGACTCCCGGCTGCGCCGCTCGCTCACGATGACAGTTTGTTGCGCGGCGATTGTTGCGCCGCGCGGCTTCAAGAAAAAACCCCTCCTGCCACGTGGGCAAGAGGGGTGCGTTTGGTTAGAGAAAGTTACAGAACTTACTGTTGCGGCGGCTTCTGGGCCGGCTGATCAGTGGTGCTGGGCTGAGTAGCGGGCTGCGTTGCCGGAGCGGATTGAGTTGCAGGCTCACTGGCCGGAGTTGCGGTGACGCCGCTACCGGTCGTCGGGGCAGAGCTGTTGCTGGCGTTCAGGTCAGCGAGGCCGTTCTTCAACAGGCTGATCTCAACTTTGCCACCCTTCTGGCGATGAATCTTGCCGTCTTCTGCCTGGACCGGAGCGTTGCCCATGCCGACCGTGTAAATGCGATAGACAGGAATCTCATGATTCAGCACGAGATAGCGGACGACCATCTGCGCCATTTCACGAGAGTTCTCAATGGCCGTGGTGCCGCTGCCGGGCGAGAAGCCCTGCACTTCAACAATGTAGCCCTTCTGGTTCTTCAGAGAAGTGGCCATCTGGTCAAGCGCGTCTTTTGCGTTCTTGCTGAGGGCACCCTGTCCGGGACGGAAGCGGATTTCAGCCTGCGTGATGGGCTGGTACTGGTCGATCTTGCTGACCGTATCTTCAACCGTGGCAATGCGCGTGTGCGCCTGCTGCGCCGTCTGCTGGGCCTGGTTCGCGCGATTGCCCGCGTCCAGCGCGTGCGTATCGGCTTCATTGGCCTTGCTCATCGCGTTGCGAATGCCTTCGGTCGCGCGAGCGTCAACGTCAGCGATCATCTTGGCGTTCTTCGCGGTGAGTTCGTCGAGCTCATTCACGCGGCCGCGAACGGGATCCAGCTGCCGGTTAACGTATTTCTTGCGGGCAAAGGGATTCAAATGTCCCCAAAAGCCCTCTTTGCGCGTGTAGGTCAACGGATCTTTGCCGGTCGCGGTCTGATCGTTGCTCTGGGTGCTCTGGGTCTGCTGCGCCTGCGGTTGATCTTGTGTGGTCTGTTGATTCTGCTGGGCGACCGCTGGGATTGCCATGGCGGCGACAAGCGATAACGACAATAGATAATTCTTCATTGGGGTAAAGTCCTCCGAACCGGGGTCGTTCGAGCATCGGGGCCACGCTTTGGTGACAGGGTTTGCCAGCTCACCCCCGATTGCGCATAACGTCACGTTCTCTACTATTGCATTGCAGTTGCCAAACTCCTGATTCCAAAGCCTGCAAACCGTCCCTTTGTTTTCAATGTTTTACGGTTTACATCTTAGCCCTGGCTAGTACCCGGCTAAGGCTTACCGAGTAAATATTGCCCTGCCGTACACGGCCAAACTGCATGGTAGGAAAAATCGCCAAGCGCGTGCAGCGCGGCTTGCCGCGAAAAATAGGGTTACAATGGCTCTCCTCTTTTAAGTAGTCACTTTTTTTAAGGATCATCACCATGGCCGAATTCTGTACCAACTGTGGCGCGCCGCTTTCCGGCGTTTTTTGTGGACGTTGCGGTCATCGCGCTCAATCAGCTTCTGCGCCCGCGCAACCCTCTGCTCCCTCTCCGCAGCCCGTTGCGGCGCCGACTGCACAACCCGTCGCGGCCGCGCAGCCGACAGCTTCGGCGCCACAACCATCTTTTCAGCAGCCGACTACTTCTCAGCCGCCGATCTCACAGCCAACTGTTGCACAACAAACGGCCCAGCCTGCATCACAACCACCGACCGCGCAGCCGCCAAAATCTTCCGGCGGCGGCAAAGCTTTGCTGATCGTCGGCGGGATTGTTCTGGTACTGGTTCTCGGCGCGTTTGGCGCGGTGCTTTATGGCGTCCACTGGGTCAAGCACAAGGTATCTTCTATTACTGGCGGATCGTTTGGCTCTGAAGTTTCACAGGGCAACATGTGCAAGCTGCTTTCCACCGGAGATCTGCAGCAGATGATCGGCGTGACCGTGGAGCGCAGCGCGGAAATCATGGACAACGGCGATCCCGGCTGCGCCTATTACACCAACGCTGCGGCATTTGCTGAGCTGCAAAAGCTCGCCATTGCCCAGGCCAAGCGGGATTCAGAAAAAGCGTCTCAGTATCCCGACGTCAAAAATTCCAAGGGTGATAATCCACTTGAGCTGCTGAAGCACACGCAGGAGATGGAAGGCATTGTAAAAGGCTTTGGCCTCAGCGCGCCCGATCCCACCGGCCGCGTCTTCTCCTTCAGCGCAAACAACAAATTCGGCAGTGAGAACTGGGGGCCGCTGCGCACTACGCTCTCCGTTGTCCCCGGCTTCGACGAAGTCAACGGCGTGGGCGACCATGCCATGATCGGCTCTTTTGGTCACGCGTTCTATGTGTTGAAAGGCGATAGCGTTTTCAAACTGGACACCATGTATCTGCCGGAAGCGCGCAGTCGCGGCTCAGAGATTGCAAACAAAATCATTTCGCATATGTGAGCGGCACCGGCTGCGCTCGCGATCGTGTACTTCGTTATGTCTGGAAAGCTGCCACCAGGAAGTGTGGATAATTGCCCTGGTTTCTCTTTGCCTGAATCATGGCTGCCCTATTAGGGTTGAGACGAAAGAAAAGCAGGCGAAATGATAATCACTCTTGTGTGGCTCACCGGCGGAACCGGGATTATCCTTCTCGTGGCACGTAGCTATACCGAAAAACAAATCCTTGGTGCCGTTGGTCAGTCGTTACTCAGTTGTAGCTTTGCTCTAATTTCGTTCAGCCTGATTCATACCACGAAATTCTGGGTCGGGATTGCCTTTGGCGTTTCGGCCATTAGTCAGGCCATAGTCGCGATGCGATGGCTAATTCGAAGAGCCCGCGCGTCTCGGAGCAGACAGAAAGGGGACAGCCTGAACTGAGCGATTCGCCATGTTATCTAGCTAGTGGATCAGGGCATCCTTTACGATCGTCCCGCCCTTCATCACGAACTTTACCTGCTGTAACACTGCGATGTCAGTGAGCGGGTTGCCCTCTACTGCAATCAAATCAGCATACCTCCCCGGTTCGACGGTCCCCACATCTTCCTCCCATCCCATCAACTCCGCACCATTCACCGTCGCGGCGCGGATCACTTCCACAGGAGGAATTCCGCGTTTGAAGAGTGCGACCAGTTCATCGGCATTTCTCCCCTGGCGCTCGGGATCGCTGGCGTCGGAACCCGACGCGATCTTCACGCCCAAGCTCATGGCCTGCTGCACCGACTGCTGTATGCCCTGCAGAAACGCATCACGTCTCTGCCGTCGTTCCGGAGTGAGTGGTTCATCCTTATGCTGCTCTACCAGTGCGTCGATCGCGGCCAGAGTTGGGACGAGGAAGACTCCCCGGGCTTTCATCATCTCCAGACTCTCGCGGTCGACGCGGTGACCGTGCTCGATCGAGTCAACGCCCGCTGCAATTGCATTCTTGATGCCTTCAGGAGTAGTGGCGTGGGCCGCCACTTTTAACTTTTGCTTGTGCGCTTCTTTCACGATGACGCTCATCTCCTCGACAGTAAGAGTTGCATGCTGCCAGTCGGCATAGACTTTGATCAGATCAGCGCCGTGTCCGATCTGTTCGCGCACAGCGCGGCGTGCTTCCTCAATTCCGCTCACCATCTGAGCTCCGGTCGGAAAATCGTGCAGGTCGGGCGATATACCGAAAGGCTGGTACTGCCCGACGGCGGCGATACCACGCGTCGCCACTTGCATGCGAGGGCCTTCCGCCAGTCCTTGTGCGATTGCATCGCGGAGCGCTACGTCGGCGTATCCTGAACCTTCATTCTCTACGTCGCGGATGCTCGTGAACCCAGCGTTCAAAGTGAGCCGCGCATCGAAAGCACCTTCCAGCGCCCGAAACGCTTGCGACTTTGTGGCCAGCGTCAAAGCGTAACCGTCGTCCGTATCCGGTATGCGGGCCATGATATGAGTATGGCAATCGATCAAGCCTGGCAACACCGTCGCGCGCCCCAGGTCGATTACCTTTGCATCCTTCGGCGCATGTGACTGAACCTCCGAAAAGCCGCCCACTTCCTTGATTCGTTCGCCCTCGATCCATATGCCTGCATTCTCCATGTAGCTGCCTTTGCGGACGTCGAGCAGCTTTCCAGCCTTCACCAGAACGGGGCCCGACGAGCGGGGCTTAGATTGTGAAATTGCTAACGTCGGGCAAATCAGAAGCAACGCAGAAACGATGGAGCTGCGGATTCTCATGATCCGCAATTATTCACAATCTCGACCCGCGCACAAGTCTGCGCTCTCCAGAAAGCTTGCGATTGAGATCTTTCCTGTCCCAGTGGTGACGCATACGGCTGGGCACATGTGTCATGGTTCTGGCCGAGTCACGGGCTACACGGAAGTAACTTTCTTTGAACCTTCTACCGCGCAATTCTTCGCAACGAAATCGCTGTGTAAGGGTGCTTGAAACGCGAAGTGTCAGCCGCATTGCCCAAGGCCAGCCCGGGGAGCTCGGCGTAATCAAATGTCCGATGAGTATCCCACCCACCAGAAAGCCCATCATGCTGCGCCCTTGAGACTCCTAGAGCTGCTGTTGCAATTTCACGAAAGAAAGTTTGTAACCTTTGACGCTGGCAGGTAGTTTAGGTCAGTTGATCTTTTATTGCTTCGGAACCACACTCAGACAATCTTTCAGCCGCGCTTCTCCGCCCCATTTTTCATAGGCTTGTTTTGCATTGGCGGCGAGCTCTCCCTCTTTGTTGTGATCGTATTTAGCAGCCTGCCCGCCAAAGAACACCCACAGGACGTCTGCAGTGTCTACCTGTCCCACGCTGCTGGTCTTGTGCGTAAGTTGATCTGTGTTCGGCTTGCCCGCAACAAGACGAGCAAGAGCGGCGCTGCCCTCTCCAATTCTTGGCCCTGCGTCACCCACTACAAAAGGAACAGCAATGTTCTTGCGCCTATCTATTGCAACGCCGAAAGTGCCGAAAGCAATCCCGCGCGTGACGAGGCTTTGCGGAACAACTGCCGAAGAAACATGCAGCGGATTCACATAACGGTTCTGGTCTTTGAGGTCGGTAACGCTCAGGTCTACCAGCGAAGTGGGGGAGACATAAAAGCCTGAGCCGTCCTTCTGTAGGACCGGCTTAACCGACTCGACCTTCTTGCCGTGAATGGTCGCCGTATCTTCCCCAAGAATGCCGTACCAATTGATTGCGCCTATCGCCGGATCTTTCCAGCCTCCGTCGCCAATACGTTTGAAATCCTGCATAAAGCGGCCTGTGCAGGTTGCATTGCTCTCTGACCCCTGATAACTACTGCCATCAGGCAAATAAACTTTTCTCGCATTGCACAAATGAAGCAGTGCGCCTCCCTCAAAATTCCTGGGATGGTAGGCGTGGCCATAGCCATCCAGGTTGACGTTCATCCTGGCAAACGCGGCGACACCACCATTGTTCAGGGCCCACGAGTTCTTGATCCCTCCAATCCCACTCAACGGCTTGCCGGCACAGCTTTGGGCGACTGCCGGTTGTAGCAACACCAGAGCGAGGCTCAGCAGGGCAAATACGAACTTCATTTTTTCACCTCGTATGTCCTTAAATTATGGGGCCGGGAACTTGCTTCGCTAGACGCTCGGTTCGCTTGGCTGCGCCGCAAAGCCGCTGTGCGGTTCAAAGATACGGCTGGTCGGTCATTTTTGCCGGGTGATCGCAAGTAATCCTGTGCAGAGACTCTCTTTCGCGATTTTTGTCGGCTCTCTCCGGTAGCGGGATTCTCTAAATTCAATTCCTCAGGTTCACATCGCCGGCCATCACGTGGGCGTGCAGCCGGTACTTGCCCGGGCCTTTCCACTTGAATGACCGGAACAATCCTCCCCTGGCCTCCTTAAAAGCAGGCGCGTTCACGTCACCGGCGGTCACGGATGCATCCACATCGCCCCAATCACTGGAGCTGCCGACGGAGACATCCAGGTTCCCCGCGTTTAGCTCACTATCTTTATCGCCCTTGATTCCCGCCATTTCCAGGTTGCCAGCGGTCAGCCGGATTCGCACGTCAGCAAGCGCCGGTACTTCAACGATCGCGTGAAAATTATCATGCGGCGTATTCTCCACGCGCACGTCTGCCGACTTGCCGTTGGTTGTGAGTTTCACCTGCACGCCCTTGGCGCTGGCTTCATTCCAGCGCACGTGTATGCGATTGTCAGAGCTCGCGCGAATCTTGTAATCGCCCGACTCCAGCGTCATTTCAATCCTTCCGCCGGAAACAAAATCCTTTTCCGCCGGACTGCCCGTGCTCTGCGCTCCAAGCGTAATTGGCATCACCGAGAGAACTGCCAGAAACATAGCCGCCGCGATCGCGGTTTTCATCGCCCCGCCCTCCTTGTACACACCACAATCTGGCTTGTGATACGCGATAGGAGAGCGGTAAGTTCCAGAGATTTTGTACCTGCGATAAATAGAGCGGCTCCGCAATCACTGGTACCTCACGGTGACCTGAGCAACCGGCGTCACTCCGCTTCCTCCTTTCCTCCGTGTTTCAAAGATCTTGCTTTGGCTGTCCTCGCTCTCTATCTTGGCAGCTCCAGCGTCTGCCGCTTGTTTGCGCCATCTGGGCTGCTCACTGCCAGCTCGGCGGCGCTGTACCTGGGCGCGCTGATGTACCCATGGATGTGATCATGCCGGATGCTATTGATCACCAGTTCAACCGGGCGGCCCTGCTCCGCGGTGTAAAACATCACGGGCTGGAACAGGTTTACGTGCTTCTGCGAAACCTCGGCGTCTTCCACCCTGATTTCCAAATCGGCATACATGTGTTTTGTAT
>JBAVUZ010000779.1:0-3435 GCA_049697035.1 Candidatus Angelobacter sp.
CGGCCTGCACGCCGCGAGGGTCGATGATATCGGTAAGGTAATGGTTAGGACCGTAGGCGAGAGTCGCGCTCTGGCTGGAGCGGTCAATCACCTGTACTAGGTCGCCGTTGCCGTCGTAACCATATTGGATCGCAGCGCCGTTGGGATCGGTGATCCGGGTAATGCGGTTCTGGGCGTCGCGGACGAAAGCAACGCTCACACCGGTGGTGCTGGTGATTCCGAGGGCGTTGATTGTGAGCTTGTTGCCGTTCGGATCAGTCACACTCGTGGCCCCAAGCTTCTGATCAAGTATGTAAGTGAAGCCTTCCGCCGTCTTCATCTGGAACTGGGTGAAATCGGCAAATTCGACCTCGGCGTTAATGAGGTTAACCGGGCCGGGGATTCCGGCGTCAAGTAAGAGGTCCGTATCGCCAATCGGCGTCAGCGTTGCGCCCGCGGTCGCCGAGCCGGTGGGAACCTGGGTAAAGCCGATCTGGGGAACGTCAATCGGCACGAACTGCTGGCATTGCGGCGTGCTGACGGCCTGGAATTTATAAACTTTGCCGTCAGGGAACGTCACACTTACCGTGTGGTTCTTGACCGGTTGCAGGCAATATGTTGGGAAGAAGCCGCTCCACTGGACTTCCTCGTCCCATCCGGTGCCGATAGCGCCGCCAGTTTTTTGCACGCGAACATTCCCCACGCTCAGCGTCCAGCCCACGCCAAAGTCGCCCACGCGTTTATCGCGCGAGTCATAGGTTCGCGTGACGGTGATTGGCAGTCCAGGCAGCGGCACGCCGAGATCGTTGAAGGAAAGCGTGAAATTGCCAACTTTCGTATTACGACTCACGTCCACCGTGCTGGTGGCTGTAGCCGTCTGGCCGGCGTTGTCCGTGGAACTGAACCGGACAACATACTGGCCGTTCAGAAGTACCGTAGGATCGAAAGTTCCAAGCGTGCTGTTGGTGACCGGTGCCACGCCTGAAGCGAAGGTCACGAATGTTGTGGGATTGCCTGAGCCATCCAGCAATGAGTACTCAAGCTTCCATGAGCCCGTGGTCACGGAGCCGATGATCGGCGTAGGTTTTGTGATTTCCTGGCCATCAGTAAACCCGGTGAAGCTTACGGATGGAGGCGTTGGCGGCGGGACAAAGGCATTGGCGACGGTAATGGTCACCTGTGCCGTTGTTTGCAGCTGGGAATCACTGGCGCTTAGTTGCAAAACGTATACGCCGGCAACGCTGAACGTCGCTTGTGTAACGACGGAGCTGGGATTGCTGAAGGAGACACTGGCAGGACCGCTGATCTCACTCCAACTCACCAGCAGCGTGCTGCCGGTGGGCAGGCCATCGTCTGCCGCATATCCGTTTAGCGTGAGGGTATTCTGAGGAAGCTGAATCGACTGGCTTGGCCCCGCGCTAACAGTCGGAGGCTGGTTCCCTCCGGAAGTCGTCACCGTGATCGTGATCGTAGCTTCGCTGGAGAGCTGTCCATCATTAGCGGTGAGCTTAATCACGTACACGCCTGCCGTGGGGAATGAAACCTTCACCGAGGTGGATGTGACCTGGGCGATATTGACGGCTGCTGGACCGCTGATCTGCGACCACTGAGTAGCGATGGTTCCATTGGGCAAGCCATCGTCATTGATTACACCGTTCAGCGTGACTGTGTTGGTGGGCAGGGTGATTGAAGTATGGTCGGCGATGATCGCCACCGTGGGAGCCTGATTGGTGCCAACAGAATTGACGGTGATTGAAATTGTGGCGGAGCCGGTCAGCTGTGAATCGGAAGCCGCCAGTTGCAATACATACGTTCCCGCCGCGGGGAAGCCTACCTGCGTGCTGCCGCTGGCCGGAGAACTGAAAGTAACAGGCAGCGGCCCACTGACCTGCGACCATTGCGTGGTAATCGGAGCGCCGAGAGGCAAACCATCGTCGGAGATCTTGCCCGACAACGTGACCACGTTGCTCGGCAAAGTAATGAGCGTCTGGCTTGCGACGATTGTTACCAACGGCGCCTGGTTGGGCGCAGGCGGATTCACCGTGATCGTTACATTCACAGATGAAGTAAGTTGCGAATCGGAGGCACTCAGCTTCAGAACGTACGTTCCCGCTGCGGGCAGAGTGATGCTGGTATTCGGGCTGTTGGGATTGCTGAATGTTGCCGCGGTCGGTCCGCTTACCTCGGTCCACTGAGTAGAAAGCGTTGAACCCGTGGGGAACCCGTCATCAGTAACGGTTCCTGTGACGTGGACAGTGTTTGCGGGTTGCGTAATTACAGTGCTATCCACGCTGATGCTCATGGAAGGCGCCAGGTTTTGCTGGTTGACCGTGATGGTCACGTTGGCGGAAGTGGTCAGTACGGAATCCGTAGCGCTCAGCTTGAAGACATAGCTTCCCGGTTGAGTGAAACTGACCACCGTCGCGAGCTGGTTGGGATTGGCAATTGCAGCCTGCACCGGACCACTAATTTGGGTCCAGGTAGTAGTCAGAGTGCCGTTCGGCAGACCGTCATCTGTTGCGGTCCCGCTTAACGTTGCCGAATTGGTTGGCAACGTGATGGTCTGATTAGTTCCTGCATTCACCACCGGCGCGGTATTGGCCGCGCTGTTCCAGGTGACCAGCGTCTGGTTGGAAACCGCGGTCATGCCGGTGATTTGCGCGTTCGCCTGGACGATGTCGGTTCCAGTTCTGAAGCTCTGGTAACTGAACGTCGCTCGGCCCGTGCTGTCGCTTACGCCCTGGAACTGGATCGTGTTGGCTCCGGCAACGTTGAACAGCACCGGAACGTTAGGAATGATTGCGCCGGACGCATCCGTCAGCAGTGCGGAGAATGTTGCAGTCCCTCCAATGCTCTTTGAAACATTGGTGCCCGGAGTAAGGGTGACCGTGCCGCTGGACGGGACACCGTGGTTCCCGCTCAGGCTGGAAGTCATCGTGACGGCCAGTTCTCCTGCGCAGCACTCTGAGTAGTCGATTTCATACTGGTACGTGCCGGGGCCGGGGAAATGGACGGTAATGCTGTTCGCCACGGGCGCCGTAGCGGTGTTGAATGCGCCCATTACCGGATAACCCTGAAACGGCGTAAGTCCGGAAGGCGGCGGGTTGAACAGGCTGCCACTGACGCGCGTGGCGCCATTGTTCACGCCGAAAATGAAGCCGTCATCGCTGAAGAAATTGAAGGTCACGTTCCCGGCTGCGGCAACCGTGTAGCTGCCGGTGAAGACAGCCTGGAAATTGAACAGCGCACCTACGCCCGCCTGCAGTCCGTTGCCTTGTGCAACGATGCTGCCGGTAAAGTTTCCATTCAGATCGGTGGTTACATCAGTGAACGGCCGCGTGTTCACCCCGATCGAACCTGGCATGCCTGGAACCGTACCGCTGGGCGGATTGAAATTGATTGTGGGGAAATTCTGGACAAATGCGGGCGTCGCCGTGGGAGGCGTATTGAATGGGC
>JBAVUZ010000780.1:0-4555 GCA_049697035.1 Candidatus Angelobacter sp.
AGCTGCACATCGACACATGGCGTTGGGCAGGCGTTCCGTTCTACGTTCGTGCCGGCAAGCGGATGCCTGTCACTGCAACCGAAGTATTGGTTGAACTCAAGCCTCCGCCCCAGGCAGTGTTCGACACCATTACCCAGAGTCAGGCGAATTCCTTTCGCTTCAGTCTTAGTCCGAATGTATCGATCGCTTTAGGCGCGCGTGCCAAGATGCCGGGAGAAGAGATGGTCGGCGAGGATGTGGAACTCGTCGTGCGACCCGCTTCAGACGGTGAAATGATGCCGTACGAGCGACTGCTCGGCGATGCCCTTCGAGGCGATTCTCTGCTGTTCGTTCGGGAGGATGGCGTAGAGGCCGCTTGGGGCGTTGTCGATCCCATTCTAGGAAACTTGACGCCGATCCACGAGTACGAACCGAATACCTGGGGACCAGTCCAGGCTGAGCAGATCATTGCTGGCGATGGCGGCTGGCACAATCCCGAGCCCATCGCAGAAAAAAAACTGGTGGCGAAACAATGAGAACACCGTACCGCGTCGTATTCACAGGAGTCAGGGAATGAAGAAAGATTTTAAAGTTGGAGATCACGTGGGATGGAACTCGGAAGCGGGCCACGTCCGGGGAACGATTAAGAAAAAGATCACCTCGACCAGCAGGTTCAAGAGCTACACGGTACATGCCTCGAAAGAGGAGCCGCAGTATTTGATTAAAAGCGACACGACCGACCATCTGGCCATGCACAAGGGATCGGCACTCAAGAAACTCAAAAGCAAACAATGAGCATGTCGAGAATAACAACGATCTGATTTGTTAAACCTCCCCTTAGGAGGTGTAGTAAGGAGTAAAAAATGAGTACAGCAGTTGCCGACTGGCCGAAGTTTCTCGCGAAGCTGAAAGCCCGGCAGGAAGTAGCTGAGCGCACTATGGCGTTCCGTTTCGAAAAACCAGATAGCTTCAAGTTCACTCCCGGTCAGTTCATCGACATCACCTTGCTGAATCCGCCGGAAACGGATCCTGAAGGCAATGCTCGCGGTTTCTCAATCGCGAGCGCGCCTTATGAGGACTTCATCATGGTAGCTACCCGTTTACGGGATACAGCGTTTAAGAGAGTGTTGAAGAACTTCCCCCTGGATGCCGAGGTCAGGATCGAGGGACCATTTGGCAACCTTCGGCTTCACAATGACAAGTCGCGGGCTGCTGTTGTTCTAACCGGCGGGATCGGCATTACGCCTTTTCGCAGTATTCTCTTGAACGCTGCCAAGGAGAAACTGCCGCACCACATCTTTCTCTTTTACACAAATCGACGGCCGGAAGATGCCGCATTTCTCAACGAGCTTCAAGAACTCGAAAAGAAAAACCCGAATTACAAATTAATTGCCTGCATGACCGAGATGGAGAAATCGCAGCAGCCCTGGTCAGGAGAACGGGGTCTGATCAACCAAGCCCTCTTGGAAAAGTACTTGAAAGGCGCGTCATCGCCTGTCTACTACATCACCGGACCACCGGCCATGACGAAGGCCATGCACACCATGCTTACGGATGCAGGAGTGGACGACGACAACATACGGATCGAGGAGTTTGCGGGTTATTAAAGGCCATACGAACCGGATTTACACGAGCAACCAATCGACAACCCGAGTTCAGACTGGAAGAAGGCCCCTCGATTCAAACGAGGTGTCACAAGCGTGAGCGGCTACCATCTGGGAAGGCAAAGGAGTGTTATGACTGTTAAAACTTTAGAACAAGATGCGTTGCAAACGCTGCAGGACAAAGCGACTCGCTTGCGTATCGACTCGGTCCGTTCGACGACCGAGGCCGGCAGTGGACACCCCACAAGTTGCGCCTCCGCGGCAGAGATCATGTCTGTGCTCTTCTATTCCGTGATGCGTTACGATCCCCGTGACCCGCATCGGCGGGACAGCGACGTTTTCGTACTTTCGAAGGGCCATGCCGCTCCGATCCTGTATGCGGCATGGGCAGAGGCCGGCGCCTTTCCGCGCGAAAAACTGCTGACTCTGCGCAAGTTGGACTCCGATCTGGAAGGCCACCCCACTCCCAGCTTGCCGTTCGTGGACGTTGCGACCGGTTCGCTGGGCCAGGGTTTGTCTGTTGCTGCGGGAATCGCCATTAATGCGAAGCAGTTCGAGAATTCCGATCAGCGCGTTTATGTTTTGATGGGCGACGGCGAATCGGCGGAAGGCTCAGTATGGGAGGCTGCGCAATGGGCGGCCCGCCACCGCCTGAACAATCTCTGTGCGACCATCGACATCAATCGGCTGGGTCAGAGTCAGCCGACTATGCTTGAGTGGGACCTCGAAATCTACAAAGCTCGCTGGGAAGCATTCGGCTGGCAGGTATTGAGCGTTGATGGACACAGTATTCCCGATCTGCTCACCGCCTATGAAACCGCCGGCCGGTCCACCGGCGGCCCTACGATCGTGCTCGCGCGGACACTGAAGGGCAAGAGTCTCATCGGAATCGAGGGTCTTGAGCATTGGCACGGCAAGGCGCTGCCCAAAAACACCGCTGCGAAGGTCATAGCAGAACTCGAAAGGCACCTCACGGGAGCCGAGACAGAATGGAAGCCTAAGCTGCCTCCGGCACAAGCCGGCAGTTCCAAAGGGGTAGCAGTCGGCAACGCCCTTCCGGCTGAAAAGCCACCATACTTAATCGGAGGTAAGGAAGTCGCCACGAGAAGAGGCTTTGGCGACAGTCTGGCCTCTCTGGCGAAGCTTGATGCTCGGATTGTGGTGCTCGACGGTGATGTGAAGAACTCCACCTACACAGAGGAGTTCGAGAACGTTGCACCGAATCGGTTCTTTCAGGGCTACATCGCAGAGCAGAACATTATCGGAGTCGCCATGGGATTGGCGGCACGGGGCAAGGTTCCAGTAGCCGCCTTATTTTCGTGCTTCGTCACCCGGGCATACGATTTCATCCGCTTGGCAGCCATCAGCAAGCTCAATCTCAAGCTTATCGGCACGCACTGTGGAGTATCCATTGGCGAAGACGGTCCATCACAGATGGGACTTGAGGACCTCGCCATGATGTGCGCGGAACCAGATTTTACGGTGCTCTATCCAGCCGATGCTACGAGCGCATGGAAGGCCACAACACTGATCGTCGAGAAATCCGGCCCCTGCTACCTCCGGCTAGGACGCCCGAAATCAAAAATCCTGTATGGTCCAGACGAGGAATTTGCAATTGGAAAATGCAAAGTCCTTCGCAAAAGCGACCAAGACAAAGCACTCATCATCGCCGGCGGTATTACCGTTTTTGAATCGCTCGCTGCATACGATCAGCTTCAGAAGGAAAACATTCCCGTTCGCGTCATCGATCTGTTCAGCGTTAAGCCAATCGACGGTGAAGAACTCATCGCTTCGGCGCGGGCCGCGGGCGGGATCGTCGTCACCGTCGAAGATCACTATGAACATGGAGGCCTCGGCGATGCCGTCCTCTCAGCCCTGGCTGAGGAGCGAGTTCAGGTCCACAAGTTAGCTGTGCGAGAGATCGCTCACAGCGGAAAAGCCACAGAGTTAATCGAGAAGTTCGGCATTTCTTCCGGACACATCGTGAGAGCGGTCAAGTCTGCCTTGCTGGTTGTTCCGCGCGCTACCACGGGCATTGCAGGGTCAAAGAGTTCGCATAAGAAGTCCTCCGGCCCGGCAATCATTGGCAGGAATATTAAGCCGACGCGGCAGCTTCACGATGTTGGCCAAAGCCTATGGCTCGACAACATCACCCGTGGTCTCCTGACCAGTGGAACGCTCAGGGGCTACATCGACAAACTCTCGATCACTGGGCTCACATCAAATCCCTCGATCTTCGATCATGCGATTAAGAACTCGAACTTCTACGACGACGCCATCCGCCAGAAGATCAAGGAGGGCAAAACGGGCGAGGCACTCTTCTTCGAGCTTGCTCTGGAGGACTTGAGGAATGCAGCCGATCTCTTCCGGCCGATTTACGATCGGACCAATGGAATGGACGGATGGGTGTCTATGGAAGTCTCTCCATTGTTCGCTCATGACGCCGCACAGACGATCAGCCAGACGAAACAGCTTTCTGCTCGCGGCGAACGCCCTAACCTTTTCATCAAGATTCCTGGCACTCACGAAGGCGTACCCGCGATCGAGGAGAGTATCTTCGCCGGCGTGCCAGTGAATGTGACCCTGCTCTTTTCCAGCGAGCAATATCTGGCGGCGGCCGAAGCCTACATGCGCGGCGTTGAAAGACGCATCGCAGCCGGCCTCAACCCGGACGTTTGCTCCGTAGCCTCTTTATTCATCAGCCGCTGGGACAAGGCGACGATGGGAAAAGTCGCCAAAGACTTGCAGAGCCTCCTCGGGATCGCTGTAGCCCAGCGCGCGTACAAAGCGTACCGCCAACTGCTCGATTCGGAGCGTTGGCAGCGGCTGGCCAATGCCGGTGCGCGTCCGCAACGCCTGCTGTGGGCGAGCACAGGAACCAAAGATCCTGGCGCTTCTGACGTTCTCTATATCAGGGCGCTTGCCGCTCCATTCACCATCAACACAATTCCGGACGCGACATTACTCGCTTT
>JBAVUZ010000781.1:0-6052 GCA_049697035.1 Candidatus Angelobacter sp.
TACCCGCCAGAGAGACAGGTGTTGCGCCCAGCTTGAGATCGCCCTTGTGAATCTGGATGACATCATTGGTCAGATCATCCGCAACATCATAATCCAGCGCAATGGGATAGCCGACATTCACATTGTGAATGCGCGCGTTTTCCACTTTTATCGTCCCATTGGAAGCCAGCTTGCCGCCGGAGTTTTTGACTTTGGCATCACCGGTGATTACCGCATCAATTCCATTGAGCGACTGCGAGTTCAAGAATTTTTGCGCCGCGCCCGTGGACACCTGGTCCAGCCGCAACGTGCCATCAAACGGCGTATTAAGCATGTCAGCTTCTTTGATAGGCCCGCCTTTGCCTTCCAGCCAGATTGCCTGCTTGCCTTCGCCGGGAAGGTGCGCCGTAAGCTTCATGCTGAATTGCTGGTCAGGAGCAAAGTCATTCACGTTGAGGTCAATATGGTCATACACCGAGCGGGATTGATGTTTCTGCAGATCGGTTATTGCAACCTGGCCATCATTGATAAAAAGATTTGCCAGAGTAAGCTGGCCTGCAGGCTGCTTATTCGCGGGTTGGGTTGAACTCGGCGGCCCAGTAGTGGTTGTAGGTGTTGGGGCTTGGGTCGGCGGCGGAGTTTTCTGCGCGGCGGTAGGCTTGGATTCCTGCCCCAGGGTTGCAAAGTTCCAGACGCCCTGAGCGTTGCGAACCAATTCAATGTGGGGATGCACCAGCTCCAGTGAATTCACTTCAAGCTGCTTGCGCAGCAGCGGCCAGAATTTGACGCTTACAGCCAGCTTGTCTGCCGTAGCGAACGGACGATTCGTGGCGAATTGAGGATCTTCAGCAATCGTCGTGTTCTCGACATCGAACTCCGGCGGGAACAGACGCAGGCCCATGTTGCCCAGCGTGACCTGTCGTCCCAATCGTTTTTCCAGCTGCGACTGAATTTGCCCGTGATACTGATTCACGTTGATCAGGTGCGGCACGATAAGAATGGCAGCGATTAATAAAACGACAATGACGGCGATTGCGATACCAAGTTTGCGCATGGCTGCCTCAGTTAGCGCCGGCTACTCTCACAAAAAGCGCTTATTCAATTTTGATGCCAGGGTTTCCCTAAACAGTTTGAAGCCCGACGCAATTGTATGGTTGCAGACTCTCAGAAAGAGGCAAAGAGGATAGGAATAAATGCCGCAACTTTAGGATGGGAAAGTTTGAAAGTAGTAGCTTTTCTCTGGGATCAGTTCTTTAGCAAGCGGATACCCTTTTGCGGGGTCTGAAGAAACCAGTGAGCCTGCTGCCATGAGTCTCGAGCGAGGACAATACAGGCGATTTCCATCAGGGTTGGTTTGACGAGTGTTGCTATTCCTTGCTAAACTCAAGGTTTCATTGCCACTTATCCCACCGAAAAGGTTTTCCAAGTGCCAGGTTATACCCGTCGTCAATTGAAAGAAGATAAGTTCGCCGCAACTGCCCAGGGCGCAGCACAATGGGCCACCGGTCACCGGCAAACCGTTATTTGGACAGTTGGCCTTGTGGTGGTTGCCGTCTTGTTGACCACCGGTGTGATCACGTGGCGCAGCCGCCAGTCCGATGAGGCTAACACCCAACTGTCAGCGGCCATGCGCACTCTGGACGCGCAGATTTTGCCGGCCGGTTCCCCGCCCCCACCTGAAGATTCGGGTCCTACGTTTCCCACGATTGCCGATCGAGCCAAAGCTGCGCAAAAGCAGTTCCAGGCGATTGCGGACAAATATTCCACGGTCTCTCCGGGAAAAATTGCTCGTTACATGAGCGGAGTCGCATTCATGCAGGCCGGCGACAAGACAGGCGCGGAGAAAGAGTTGAAGACGGCGTCCGATTTCAGGGACAAGGACGTGGCTGCTCTGGCCAGGATGGCCCTGGCGTCCATATACCGAGGGACAAATCGCGCGCCGGAAGCCATCGCCATTTACAAAGATCTTTCTGAGCACCCCACGGTGACGGTTTCGAAGTCTCAGGCGCAGTTGGAACTGGCAGAGATGTACGAAAGCACCGATCCGCAGCAGGCAACCCTGATTTACCAGCAGTTGCAGAAAGACGATCCGCACAGTCCTGCCGCGCAGGTGGCCAGCCAGAAATTGACCAAGTCTAAGTAAACGTTGAGCCCGTCCAGAGCTGAGCAGAGCACGAGCGCCAGCTGCGCTGACTTCAGTGGAATTACGCGGCAACCTTCGCGGCGAATCCGCATCTTTAACTAGCAGGCGGCACTCAATTCTGGCTGCCAAATCCACCAGGAGTTTTAAGCATGAAATCCTTTTTGGCAGGGTTGGGAATTGGTATTGGTTTGGGGATCCTTTTTGCCCCAATGAGCGGCGAAGAAACCCGCGAAAATCTAACACAACGGGCCAGCGACCTGGCGGACTCAGCACGCGATCTGGCGAACCAGGGTCGCGACAAAGTCCGTACCACGGTTTCTGCAATTCGCGGACATGCTGACCGTTTTGCCGGCAGCGTTCAGGAAGCTACCGGAACCGAAACTCGCAATCTCTAACCGAATCATCAAAGCAACAACTGCATTTTAAGCGGCGGAGAAGAACCGCCTGCCTTAAGAGCTGCGGATCGCGACGAGTGGGTCAATTCCAATGGGATTGACCCACTTTGCCGTTGCGGAGAGCAGTTGAAGAAAGTCTTTACTGTCATTCCCCGCTGCTCTTCAGGGTAGCCGATCATTCAGCAGTTCTTGGATAGCCCTAAGGTGCAGCGGAGCCGATCCTTCGGGCTTCGCGGAAACCGTGTCGAAACACTTCGCAGTGCGCGTGGCTCGCCTTCAGGATGGCGTTTCGCGGGAGTGAGATGGATCGCTGGAGCAGTTTTTAGAGTTAGTGTAGACCAAGAAATTCCGCAGGCGAGGGCGCCTGCGCTCCACAATCATTCAAGGTTTAAGGCTCACAGCCGAGGGCGGCTGTGCCACACGATCTATGGCAACCCTACAACTGCTATAACCGAGACGTGTGTAGTGATACACCAACTCAGGAAATGCTCTAAAACAAAAAGTCCAGTGCCCTCCCCAATATCATCAGGAAACAGCTTATGTTCAAAAATGCATGGAGAAAACTCCCTATCCTCTGCTGCCGGCTGCTCTTCAGGACAACCGAGGATACAAGCAGTTTTGGATAGCCCTGCGGTGCAGCGGAGCCGATCCTTCGGGCTTCGCGGAAACCGTGTCGAAACACTTTTGCAGTTCGCGTGGCTCGCCTTCAGGATGGCGTGTCGCGGGAGTGAGATGGATCGCTGGAGCAGTTTTTGGGGTTAGGGTAGGCCAAAGAAATCCCGCAGGCGAGAGCGCCTGCGCTCCACAATCATTCAAGGTTCAAGGTTCACAGCCGAGGGCGGCTGTTATCCCAGCCAGCTTGCTTGTTTGCCAGCGTCGAGAAATTCCTGTCGGCCAAGCATTTGGCAGGATGTTTTTACCTATTACCTATGTCATTAACCTCATTAATGTTTTGGGGAGTTTGTAGGGAATCAAGGCTAGAATCTCGCCAGCCGAGATCATTTCGGGTGGCCATGACTCCTAAAAACTTAAGCCTCGATATCAAGGAAGTAGCCTCAGAGCTGACGCGGCTGGAGCAGCGGCTGAGACTAGAACCGGACCCGGATGCGGCTGCACTGGATGAATTGCGACATGCCGTGGACACCACTCGCTTAACCGCCTGGAGCGTCAGCGAACTCATTCGAAGCGGGAAAAGCCGACAAGCTGCGATGGGCTTTGTTGCCGCTGAGCGGAGACGCAGGCTTGAGCAGATAATCAAGGACATTTGCGGGGACCTTGAAGCATCACCTTTGAAACCGAACGAGCGAGATTCACTGCTGGAAGCAGTGAACAGTCTTAGAGATGTTCTCATCGGCTGAGACGATTTGCGATTTTTTCTCTTGACTCAAAGGCGAACAAATGGTAAATTTAGAGATTCGCTCCAGAGCGGAAAATAGTGCTGTGGATGGTCTTTGACAACAGAGCAATTGGCAAATAGCAATTGGCAATTAGCCGGAAGACCGGTAGTTGGTATTTAGTACTTGGTACTTGGGGCATGCGTCGTTGCGACCCTCTGCCGACTGGGATTGGGTTTGGGTGGCGCTTGGGCCACCCTTGGGCCACCCAAGGGCCACCCAAGCGTCACGCAAGGGCGACCCAAGGGTCGATTGGAGTAAGTACCTTTGTTTGCAACAAAAGCTTAAAAAATGCCGGGTGGGGTAGAAATCGCCGACATCGCGCGTGATGGGAAAAACCAAAACCTCACCGCGGAGGCGCGGAGAACAGCCAAGAATCGAGAAAGGAAAACCTTACCGCTGATCAACGCTGATACACGGATCAACCAATGGCTGGGATCCCTCTGGGATGCATTGATGTAAGCGCTTTAGAATCCTAGTTGAGGGATGGGGGGAGGGGTGGGGATCGCCGACATCGCCGGAATCGCGCGTCATCGCCGTCATCGGATGTTTGCGCCGTTCCTTGACACTCTCTGACGACGCCCTTATCCTTAAGGTATTGTCAACGATCGTGAGGCATCGGTCGCCGATCGTCCCAGCGTTCCCCCGACAAAACCAAGTGCCACTGAATTTTCCGGAGCCGCCCCTTATGTTTATAAAAGTAAAGGATCTTGAGCTCGGAAATCTGGAATTTGACGAGACGTTTGCGTCCGGCGCAATCGACTTGCTGGAAGATCAGGTCCAGACTGCGCCTTTAAAGTCGTCAGGTCGAGCGGAACTGATTCGCGAAAACCGCGGTGGCCGGAACGTGGTTGAGGACATCAGGCTGGTAGGCAGCTTTTCGACAGAAGTTGAAGTCAAGTGCGCCCGCTGCCTTGATCCAGTGCATAATGCGCTGGCGGAAAAATTTGACCTGCTATACCGGCCCTTGGGCGTGGACGCGGGACGCGACGAGGTCGCGATCACCGAAGCCGACACCGAGATTGGGTATTATCAGGGTGAGGGACTGCTGCTGGAAGATGTTTTGAAGGAGCAGATCCTGCTGGCTTTGCCGGTGAAGCAGCTTTGCCGCGCCAACTGTAAAGGGCTATGCCCGCAGTGCGGCAAGAACCTGAACGTGGAAAGCTGCGATTGCGTGACGGCGATGCCCGATCCGCGATGGTCGGCGCTGGAAGATATTCGCAAGAAATTGGAACGATAAAAAAAGAAAAGATCAGCGCGCAGGCTTGTGCCGGCGCCAGGAGAAAGGGAAACAATGCCAAATCCAAAACGGCGGCACTCAAAAGCACGCACCTCGAGTCGCCGCGCACATGACTTCCTTACCGCGCATTCCGCCTCGGAATGTCCCAACTGCCACGAGAAAAAGATGCCGCATCGCGTATGCCCAAAGTGCGGCTACTACAAAGGCCGTGAAGTAGCGCAGGTAAAAGAAAACGCCTAAGTGCAAACGCCAGTGGAAACTGTCATAGCCGTCGATGCAATGGGTTCAGACCGGCATCCCAGGCCCGAGATCGAGGGCGCGCTGCTGGCCGCGCGTCATTATGGCGTACGAGTCATGCTGGTGGGGCCGGAAGAGCTGCTGCGGCGTGAGCTTGCAGGTCATCCCACCGCGCGTAACCTGCCGATTGACGTGGTAAACGCCACGCAAGTCATTGAAATGGAAGAAAAGGCCGTGCAGGCGGTGCGGAGTAAGAAAGACTCCAGCATGCACGTGGGCCTGCGGCTGGTAAAAGAAAAAAAAGCCGTGGGGTTTGTGACGGCCGGCAATACCGGCGCTGCAATGGCCGCGGCCAAGATGGTTCTGGGCGCTTTGCCTGGAGTCGATCGTCCCGCGCTGGCCAGCGTATTTCCCACGCAAGCGGGCAAGGACAAGCCTTCCATCCTGATTGACGTGGGCGCCAATGTGGATTCCAAGCCGCACAACCTGGCGCAGTTTGCGCTGATGGGCGCAATGTACTATCGCGCGATCTTCAAGAATTCCAAGCCCACGGTGGGGATCCTTTCCATTGGTGAAGAAGAAGGCAAAGGCAACGAACTCACGCGCAAAGCACACTCGCTGATCAAAGACCTGCCAATCAATTTTCTGGGCAATGTTGAAGGCC
>JBAVUZ010000782.1:0-3144 GCA_049697035.1 Candidatus Angelobacter sp.
CGGTAGGGAACTTAAAACCGGCGTCTTTGAATGCCTTGCCAAAGTCATTCAGTTTAGGAAAATCAGAATGGCAGGTAGCGCATGAAGTTTGGTATTGGCGAGCAAAAGCCGGGATCGCATGGCTTACCGAAGGAAAGGCAAGAAAAAACAGCAAACAGATACACCCTAACCGATATCGATTACTGATGAATTTCGTCCTCATGGAAGCTCCTTGCTGAATTTAGGTATCATCCAAAACCGGAGTTGACGCTTCTCCGCCGATCACATCCGCGCTGTGATGCCTGCGACCGTGGCGCAATATTACGTAAAAGTGGGAATTGCGCGTGTGATGTAGATCACGCTTGCGGTTTGGGATTCCGGTATGTCGCGTTAAGAGCTACCAGCGCGTGCATGCGATAAAAATAAGGGTTTTCGACACGTGGCTTCTTCCGCAGACGTGAAAGTACAAGGGGCGGGCCCCACTTATGGGTGCTTGTGCGGACGGGTTTTATGAGACTCTGCCAACCATGACGGTTGGAAAGCTATTTCTTTTTAGCGCCGGTGGACACTCCTTCATTCAGCAAGCCATTGATCAGGGTGCGCAGGGAGCTCTCGTCTTCCAAAGCCGGGTCGCCGCCCCGTCCACCGCTGGTGGCCCGGATCATTCCAGCCCGGTCAATGACTACAACTTGCGGAATATTTAGAACTTCATTGCCGTTGCGACCCAGATAACGGTCCACGTCATTCTTCGACGCATAGCCCAGAGGATAAGTAAGCTTTAGGGAATTTACTACCACCGGCAGAAGCTGCTCGCCGGTCTCCGCCGTATTAGGCGGATCAAAAACAATGCCCACCGCCTGGAAGCCCCGCGGCCCCAGTTCAGCGTTCAGCTTGTTCAGCGTCGCGGCCACGCGCATGCAATGCTGGGACTTGACGAAAAGAAATTCCATGATCACCACTTTTCCTTTGAAACTGGAAAGCTGCATGGTCTTGCCCGAGGAATCAACAATGGTTAATTCGGGTGATTTGCGAAGTACAGTCACAGTCGGCAGAGCAAAGACGGATGTGACAAGGGCCATTACCAGAGATATGAATGTGATCTTCTGTCTGCGCATACGTGCCTCCTGGGGTTCTCAAATTTCCTTAGCTCTCGAATTCTCTCTCAACCTTGCTCCGTGACGCACATGATGCAAGATCTCTTACCCACTGATCTGTTTCCATTTATCGGCGATGTGCTGCATTTCAGCCGCGCCAGCAGCGGCGGCATCTTCCGCGCTCTGTTCGCCTTTAAGGACTTTAGCCACCATTCTGGGGACTACAGAGCTGTTAAAAATCTCCATGAACGCCGGGTTTGCCATTGCGGGCACGCCAAGATTCGGCGTCCAGTGCAGCGCATCCTGGAGTTCTGCGTACTTGTATGGAGGATCGGCGGCGGGATCTTTCTGAATCCGCAGAACAAAGTCAGGCAGCGTCTTGGGATAGATAGGAAGATTGCAACCTTTGGACCGGTCATAGCCCGTCCGCGAACTGTCAACCAGGTCGCCCACAAACTTCTTGGCCCCCGTCTGGTTCTGGGCAAAATTCCAGACCGCCGAACAGTTGGTTACATGCGGCATCGCGGTAATTCCCATCCCGTTCCTGCCGATCAGCGGAGGTTGCAGCCTTAGCTTTTTCGCCGTGTCCGCGCTTTCTTTCTCGGCCGTTCGCAGCAGGCTTATGCCATTGATGCTGCACGAAGTCTTGTGGGCCAGCATGGCGCGCATATTGCCGGCGGAGCCCCATGTGAGTTGCTCAGGAGTCCCTGCCTGCTGATACAAAGATTGAATGTACTTGAGCGCGACTGTGGCATACACGTTTTTGTTAAAGACCACGCCGCCTTGCCGGTCAAAGATCCAGGCGCGGAAGGCATACAGAATGGTGTGCAGGGTAACGTTGCCTTCCAGCGTCGGCGAGAAGGCCAGTCCGCACGGCGCACTGAAATGCTCCTTTATTTTCTTCGCGCCGCCCAGCAGGCCACCGTAGTGCACCGGCCCCATAGGCATGCCAATCGGCCCCCAGTAGTCCTCAAAGAAGTGCACGGGGGAAGGGACCCAGAAATCGGCGAAGCCGAAATATTTCTTGGTCTGGGAATTGAACGTGGACCGGTGCGCAAGCTGCTGGACGGCGCCGACCCGCGACGCCACGGCCTGGTAGATTTCGCCATGATCGATCACGTGCTGGCAAAATTCCGCCGGCGGCCAGGGAAAGATGAACAGGTCGTGCCCCTTGCCGGCCTTCACCTCAGCGAAGGCGCGGTCACGAATCTGCTCCGTGGGAATAATATCGATCGTGACGTTGGTATCGTTCTTCTGGCCCCAGTCTTTGGCCAGCCCATTTACAAACCCTTGATCATACTCAGGCAGAAAGTGGGCCCACTTGGCGATCTTGAGCGTCTGCTGGCTGGCCCGGGCGCGCTCGGGAAAAACAAAAAAAGGGCCAAAAGCGGCTACGCCAGCCGCGAACTTCAGGAAGTCTCGACGAGAGGCTTTAGCGCCTGTGTTCCTGGTCATTGAGGGTACCCTGTTTGCCGACGAACAGTTCATCGAACAAGAATTAGAAAATCACCCTGGCTGTACTTAACAGCCAGGGGATAAGGGTTACAGTACGGTTGCAGTACTACCCTCTCTTGTTTTTACTGCCCCGGAGCTGACTCGAAGCAGAACTTGCCGCCCTTCTGCAGGCAGCTGAACTGATTCAGCACGAACGTATCGATCGCGTTGCCGTTCTTGTTGCGAACCACGTCCAGGAATGCATCGGTGGTTATGCCTCCATTGCGTGGGTCGGGAAGCGCCGGACAGACAAGCCATGCTGCGCCTCCGTCAGTGCCGTCTGTGGCTTCCTGGCCTTCAGCTCCGCAGCCATTGGCCTCAAGCTCGTCGTTGAGTTCGTGAGCGGTCAAGATAATCGGGTATCCATCCGGAGTAAAGCCGTTCGCGTTGCCGATGGCATGGAATACAGGGCCACAGACCGGATCGGTGGTGTTCGGCGGTTGCGTGAACCAGAAGTAAGTGATGATCCACATGCCCAGCAGATCGTCGCAGAAATAGCCGAACGGGCTATCGCTGACGCCGTTTGGGCACACGTTGGGATCAGTGCTGATGCAGTTGTTATCGCTGCCGTCCATGG
>JBAVUZ010000783.1:0-6874 GCA_049697035.1 Candidatus Angelobacter sp.
GCTTTACCTTGCCGCCGGTGTCGCGGTCGCCGCCACTGACGTCGCCGCTGCTTCCGCCAATATACGATGGTGAATCGTAAACAACGCAAGCTCCAGCCGATCTGAAACGCCAATCTTGTCATAGACGTTGCGTAGATAATTCTTGATCACCTGCTCGGTCGTGCCAAGCTGTGTGGCGATTTCCTTGTTCTTATATCCCTGGACAATGAGCGCCACGATCTTCAGCTCTTTCGCCGTCAGCCGGTCGCGGACGCGCGCGCCCACCAGGTCATTCTCCGCAGTCTCTTTGCTTTCCTGTGTGTCCTGCACCCAGGTTTCGCCCTTGCTCACCTTGCGCACGCACTGCACCAGTGATTCGCCGCTCACGTTGCGGTAGATCACGCCGTGCACTCCGTTGGTAAGGTAGTGCCGCGAGTCCTGCCCGGTCTCGGCGATGGCCACCAGCTTGGTCTTGAACTTTCTTGCCATCTCCACCACGGTAGGCAGGCTGGGATGGGTATCAACGCCAAAGATCATGACAGTTGCATGAAACTTTTCCAGCGCCATCATCATTTTTTCAGTGTTTTCCGCCTGCGCCACAATGCGCAGATCATCTTCCACGGCCAGCACCTTGGCCGCGCCTGTGCGGAAGATTGCCTGATTGTCAGCCAAAATGATCTTTAGCATTTACTTGGCCCCTTTGCTCTTGCGGATAAATTTGTACTGGTCAATCACGCAAGCAACGCCGCTCTTGGATTTCTTCTTCTTGGTGGTGGAATTTGAATTCGCGCCGGCCGCGGCGGCGGCGGTTGCGTCCTTGCGCACCACGCGCCCGGTGCAGTGGACTTCCACGTCTCCGGGCGTTCCCAGCACGTTGGCCGGCAAGGTTATGTCAAATTCAATGTTGGAGCCAATGGCCAGGTCAAGATCGGCCATAATATATACGCCTGCGGCGCTCATGTTTCCGGTGGTGGCGCTGTCTTCGCCGCCCTTGCCGTGGATCTTGATCGGCAGTTCCAGCGGAAATCGTTTCCCTGTTCTAGCCTCTTCTGACATTCACTACACTCCTCAGCAAACGCCCCTTGTCTGGGGAATCAGGGCATTTTTAAACGATTGGAAAGTTGACGAATCAGCGTTATACCACGAAAAAGCAAAGCAGAGTAGATGGTCTTCAACTTAGATGGCCAGAAAAGCCCAATAAAGACGCTATAAAGTAAACGGCTGCCGGACAGGGTATGTCCAGAAGCCGCTCGAATCAAGCAAAAACCTTAACGCCCAGCCTGGGAAGGCCAGACAGCGGTCAGAAGCCTAGTCACGGGTAAAAACGCCGGTTACGGTATAGCCCACGGCCAGCCCAATCACCGCCATTGCGCCGCAAATAGTCCCCAAGTGGTTTCTTACGTTGCGTTTAACGTCCAGCCGCTCATGCACGCTTTCACGCAGCTCCTGCACGGAGTTATGCAACTGGCGGCGTTCATCGGCCGCGCGTTTCTCCAGTACTTCTACGGGAATTCCTTCAGTCATGCTGTCCTCGCTTCATTCTGGATCCATACCTGGTCCTGTTGCAGCACCTTCAGCGTGCGGGTCGGAGCCAATTTAGTGGCCTTAATTTCGGAGTAGGCAAACCAGCCCGCTATTGCGCCCACTATCGCGTAAACCAGGGCCACAATCAGGCTGGCCCAAAGCCACGCGTACGCGCTGGGGGCAAAAAACGCTTGCAGCAGCGCGACCAGGGCAAAGGTAAAGACCCCCCAGGCGGAAACCAGGAATAACGCAGCCACTACCGCCAGCGGAATAACAGCCTTGAGTCGGCTGATTTTTTCATCCATCTCCGCCTTCAGTATGTTCACCCGAGTGGTAACAAACTGCTTCAGTTCGTCCTTGGTTTCAGCCAGGATCGTAGCGATTGATTTCTCAGTATGCACGTCTCGCCCTCCCGATTCTTAGCGCTACGCCGACCAACAGCCCAACGGCCCCAGCCGCCAGCGCCGTTTCCACCGGATACTCCCGCACCGTCTGGTCGGCTTTCAGCCGGGCGCGGAAATAATTGTTTTTTGCCTGCCGGCCCAGTTCCACTGTCTTCTCTCTCGCCTGATTGCCGAGTTCGACCGCTTTGTCCTGTGCGGCATGTGCAATTTCCTGCACACGGGCGGCGGCGTCCCGGCGCATCTGCTCCGTCCGCGCTTTGGCGTTCTCTGCCAGATTCGTCACGCGATCATAAATCTCGTGCTGTGCCAGGTTTTCCACGTTCTCTTTGGTTTGCCGCAGAATCAGCGCGATTCTGCCGGCAGCGGCGCCCAGTTCGGCGGCGCGCTCTTCCAGAGAAGACCTCTCAACGCCCTTGTGCTCAATCAATTGATCGGACGGACTCGAGGGATACGTATCAAAATTCGGGATATCTGAGCTTTTGTGCATGCTCTCGGCCATAGTAGTTCCTCTGGGTTACTAGGATGTCGGATTTGGCCTGCGTGTTTGCAGGGGATTAGCAGGATTCGAGAGCTGCGGGAAGGCTGCGGCAACTCTGGAAGAGGCGTTATCGATGAAATGCAAAACCCTTTGAAACGCGGAGGAACAGAGGAAACAGAGGGAAAAAAATTATTTAGGCAATCTTCAGCGATCTTTAGCAATTGACTTGGTTTTCTCCGTGTCTCCGCGCCTCCGAGGTGAGATTTTGCCTTTTCGATTTTTGGCAATCTTTGGCAATTTCTGCGATTCTGGCAATTTCTAAAACGCTCCGCCGCCCCCGCCGCCAAATCCACCGCCGGAAAAACCGCCTCCGCCTCCGCTCCATCCTGAACCGCTGGAACTGGCCCGCGGCGCAGAGACAAACGTGGAACTGGCACTGGTCGCCATGGAGCCCAGGCTGTTCACAAAATAGAACGTGCTGAAACTCGGGCTCGGGCCGTATCCCTGGTACCACGTGGGCGGGTTTTGGATGATGCCTTCAAAAGCCTTGGCCCAGTGATGTTCCACGCCCAGCGCCATGGCATACGGCAGAAATTTTTCAAACGTGTCCGGCGGCATGCGTTTCAACCGGTCTGCGTCCACGCGATTCATAAATTCCTGGAAACCCTTGATCTGTACTTGCGTGCGCGCGCCCTTCAGGCTGGTTGCGGTGAGCTGTTTGCCGATAATCAGGATGATACCCACGGCAATCAGGCCGCAGCCAATGGCCATTGGCATAGAATTCAGGAAATCGGCGACGCCCATGACCTGGAGCGCAGCGTATGGCAGCGCCACCAGCAGAAATCCAAGTCCCAGGTATCCTGCGGCTGAGTTAGGATCAACCGTGTACATGCCCTTGGCTTTCAGCGCGCTCATGATTTCACCCTTGATCATGGGCAGCGCGGTGTAAAAGTGGTTGCGGAGGCTTGATAGTAGCGTCACCTCGCCGCCGGTAAAGACCTGTTGCAGCATCGCCCGCTCGTAGTCCGTGAGGTCCTTCCACTCGCCGGGACCTTTCAGCAGGTGGAACTCATAGTCCTTGGTCGATGAGAGAAAGCCTTTGTGCTGTGTTTCCACGATCTTCACGTAGCCGCGGACCGCCATATCGACCAGGACCGAGGTGATGTCGCGAGGATCCACGCTGCCGTCAATCAAAGTCCCCACTTCGGCGGGGCCCATCTTTTCCGGCGGTTCATACATGGGTGCAACGGACATTCCCGGATCAGGATCGCGCCCCTTGAGCCACCACATGGGAAACATCACGGCAAAAGCCCACAGCGGAAGCGTAAGCACCGGATTGCTGCGCACAAACCTGAAGAACCGCGCGATTGCGCCGGGCTGGTGCAGCACGCCTTTTTCAATGTAAATATCAGCCGTCAATCCGCCACGCATCGGCAAAGGGTCTTTGGCTTCAACCGTGGCGCTCGATGCCATGATGGAAGCAGAAGCGTGCTCTGAAGATCCGTAGATGCCCTCAAAGGCCTGCGCGCGCAGCTTGCCGCTTGCCTCGGCTGGAAAGTAAATCGTCGCGGACGCCTGTTGAATCGGCACCGGCCAGTCATTGCCGGTCACGTTCCAGTAAAACTCGTCGTGGTCTTCAAAAAAGCGCGTGCCGTTGGCCACGGAATACTCAATGTTCACTGTGCGCGTTGCGTCCGTGGCTCCCGGCACAAAAACTTTTAAGTGGAGAAAACCGTTGCTGGTCTTTTTCTCGACTTTCAATTTGTCGCCGTTGTCATCTGTGACCGACAGCACTTTCACGAACAGCGTGTAATTCGATCCGCCGGGGCCGGGATAATCCACGGGAATGTCGCGATAAATTCCCTGGTAAATGCCGGAGAAGACAAACGTGATCTGCTCTTCTACGCGCGCCGAGCCATCTTCCTCGACGTGAATCGTACTGTTGAATTTTGCGATGTGGTAGTTGCGCGCCCACGCCGGCAGGCTGAACACCAGCAGCAGCACCGCCGCAATCTTGGCCGTAGAAAAGGCCCGGCTTCGGGAATGGCCAGTAAATTTCACTTCGCTTAGAACTTTACAGCCACATTTTCGCGGTCGGCGGGCGTTTCCATTTCAAAGAACTGCCGCGCGTGGAAGCCGAACATGCCCGCAATGATGTTCGTCGGAAAAGACTGCACGCGGGTGTTGAAGTCGCGCACCACGGCGTTGTAGTAACGCCGCGCGTTCTGAATGTTGTCTTCAATCGAGTTGAGCGAACTCTGCAGACCGGTGAACTGCTCTGACGCTTTCAACTCAGGATAATTTTCCGCCACGGCAAACAGGCTCTTCAGCGCGCCGGTAAGCTGGCCTTCCGCCTGGGCCTTGTCCGCCGGAGTTGTGGCCTGCATGGCCTGGGAGCGGAATTTGGCGATGTTCTCGAATGTCCCCTTTTCGTGCGCGGCGTAGCCTTTTACGGTCTCCACAAGGTTGGGGATCAAATCATGGCGGCGCTTCAGTTGCACGTCAATGTCTGACCATGCTGAATCCGCGCGAACGCGTAACTGGACCAGGCTGTTGTACATGCCGGCCAGAATGAAGATTGCGCCCACGACCAGTATCCCGATCACAATCAGTGGCATCATTGTTTGCTCCTGATAATAGAATCCTCGTAAAGAATTGTTGAAGCGGAAGTTATCACACCGAATCATCGGGGCGCAAATCGCTGGCCTGTAATAACGAGCCGGTGCTCTGATTATGAGATTCGGTAGTTTTGAGAATCTCTGGTTATGGAATTCGATATCTTGATAAGATGTTTTCCGTCCCAACGGCGGTATTCGTCCCTTGTTTCTTTGCGGTTACGGGTTTTTGAATATGGCATCGCTCATGCTTTGTAAAAACGGCACATGATTGTTGAATACCATTATCCCTTTGATCGTTTCGGATGTACTCCCTGCGCTTTGTTGTCCCCCGGCCCGTCACAGTTTGAGCCATAACAGTGAGGAGGAAAAAAAAATGAGAAGTTCAAGGTTCTGGTTTGCTTTTATCCTATGTGTTTGCTTTACTACCTTCAGCCTGCTGCCCGCGGGCGCCCAATCGACAATTGCCACCGGCAGCATTCAAGGCACGGTCACAGATCCAAACGGCGCCGTTGTTCCCGGCGCATCCGTCACCATCACGAACAAGAGCACGGGCCAAACCAGCAAGCTCACCAGCTCGGGTGGCGGCACCTACGCATCCGGCGCACTGATTCCGGGCGATTATGAAATCCGCATTCAGGCCAAAGGGTTCCAGACCCAGGTAATCAATGTTCCGGTACAAGTCGGCAATATCGCGCAAGGCAGCGCAAAACTGACTATAGGCCAATCGACTGAAATCGTTGAAGTAACCGGCTCAGCGGTCGCGGTCAATACGGAACAGGCGACGGTGCAAGGCGTGCTGAGCACCGAGCAGATTGAAAATCTGCCTATCAACGGACGTAACTTCCTTGATCTGGCCCAGCTTGAACCGGGTGTGCAGATCCAGGACGGCGGTAATTTCGATCCCACCAAGAATGGTTTCTCTTCCATCTCATTCGGAGGCCGCTTCGGCCGCACTGCCCGCATTGAAGTGGACGGTATCGACATCTCCGATGAGACCGTCGGCACCACCACACAAAACCTTCCTGCCAGCGCGATTTCGGAATTTCAGGTCAGCCAGTCGTCACTCGATATGTCCACCGAATTGACGTCCTCCGGCGCTGTCAACGTCGTCACTCGATCGGGATCGAACAAGTGGCACGGCGAAGGCTTTTATCTGTTCCGCGACCATACGCTGGGAGCTGACATAGCAAACGTTGATGTGCCATTCCAGCGCAACAACTTTGGCGGCAACCTCGGCGGCCCGATCATTAAAGACAAAGTGTTCTTCTTCGTGGATGCCGAGCGGCTCAAGCAAGATCTTAACGAAACAGTGGCCAGCGGTGGACCATTTTCGTCCCTCGTGGGGGGCTTCAATTCTCCCTTCCGTGATACCAATGGCGTGGCCAAGCTGGATTGGAAAATATCGGACAATGTGAAAGCGTTCTATCGTTTCTCATACGAGCAGAACCACAGCACCAAAGGCTTTATCCCGAATAGTTTCCAGCCGTTTACCAACGCCAACAACACGCCTGTGCACGCGGCCGGAATCGACTTCCAGACTGGTTCTTTTACTCATGCCCTGCGTTTCGGCTTTACCAAGTTCCGCAACGGCATTATTGACGCCACCAGCAGCGGAATCTTTAACCCTGCTCCAGCCATCAGTCTTACGATCGGCCCTGATCCGTTCTGTCTCACCGGCGGCGCAGATGCTTTTTGTTCCGGCTCAAACCTGCTGGCGCCGCAAAAGACTTTCCAGGAGAACTCGCAGATCAAGTATGACGGCAGCAAGACTGTCCACACGCACATTCTGCGCTACGGCTTCGGCTACAACCACATTCAGGGCGGCGGCTTCGCCAAGTTCTTTGCCTTGGCTCCTACTGTCAATGCCGACG
>JBAVUZ010000784.1:0-6683 GCA_049697035.1 Candidatus Angelobacter sp.
AACAGCTCCGCGGTTGATGCGAACGCCGCCAACAATTCAGCCAGCGTGAGCGTAACCGTTGCCCAGCCTTCTACCACCACGATAGCGGTGGCTGCGGCTACCGGCACCTACGGCGGCAGCACCACGCTCTCAGCCACCTTGAGCGCAACCAGCGGTCCACTCTCCGGCAAGACATTGAGCTTCTCACTCAACGGCACGTCTGTGGGTAGCGCAGTGACAAATGCCTCCGGCGTGGCTTCGCTTACCACCAGCCTCGGCACAATTGGAGCGGGCTCGCATCCTGGAGCCGTGACTGCCAGCTTTGCCGGCGACGTAAACAACCAGGCGGCCAGCGGCAGCGGCAGCCTGACCGTCAATCCTGCACCTTTGACCATCACTGCGGCCAATGCCAGCAGAGCGTATGGCGATCCGAACCCGGCGTTCACCGGTACCATCACTGGCATCCAGAACGGCGACAACATCACCGCAACTTACAGCACCACCGCCATCGCAACCAGCCCTGTGGGGACGTATCCAATCGCGCCCACGGCATCTGACAATGGCACCGGCGCTCTGGCTAACTACACGGTCACGCTCAACAATGCAACCCTCACCATCAATCCGGCTCTGCTTACGGTCACCGCTGCGAATGCAACCATGGTCTTCGGTGATCCGGTTCCGGCCCTGAGCGGCACTATCACCGGAATCAGGAATGGTGAGAACATCACGGCCTCCTTTAGCACCACGACCACCTCAACCAGCAACGTGGGCACTTATCCAATCGTGCCGGCAGTATCTGACAATGGCACGGGCGCCCTGGTGAACTATACGGTCGCGCTCAACAACGGCACGCTCACCGTCACTCCGGCTCCATTGACCGTGTCGGCGGCTAACAGCAGCATGATCTATGGCGATCCGGTCCCGGTTCTGTCCGGTACTATCACCGGGATCAAGAACGCGAACAACATAACCCCGACCTATAGCACCACGGCAACCTCGGCGAGCCCGGTGGGAACCTATCCCATCGTTCCCACGCTGTCTGACAATGGCACGGGCGCTCTGGCTAACTACACTGTCACCAGCAACAACGGAACGCTGACCATTAGTCCGGCTCCCTTGACCGTGACCGCAGCTAACGCCAGCATGACTTACGGCGATCCTCTGCCCGCTTTCAGCGGCACGATCACCGGAATCAAGAACGCTGACAACATCACCGCCAGCTACAGCACCACGGCGACCTCAGCCAGCAACGCGGGCACTTATCCAATCGTGCCTGCTCCATCGGATAACGGCACTGGAGCCCTGGCCAACTACACCGTCACACTCGTCAACGGCACTTTGACGATCAACCCGGCTCCTCTGACCGTCACTGCGGCTAACGCCAGCATGGTCTTCGGCGATCCGCTGCCGGCCTTCAGCGGCACGATCACCGGGACCAGGAATGCTGACAACATCACCGCCAGCTACACAACAACGGCCACGTCGGCCAGCAACGTGGGAACGTATCCCATCACGCCTGTCCCGTCTGACAACGGCACTGGCAAATTGGCCAACTACACTGTCACGCTCGTGAATGCCACTCTGACGATTAGCCCAGCTCCGCTGACCGTCACTGCGGCCAACGCCAGCATGGCATTCGGTGATGCGGTTCCGGCTCTGAGCGGCACAATTACCGGAATCAAAAACGGCAATAACATCACCGGCGTCTATACAACCACGGCGACTTCCACGAGCCCGGTGGGAACTTATCCCATCACGGCCGCGGCGTCTGACAACGGTACCGGAGCTCTGGCCAACTATACGGTCACGCTCGTGAACGCCACTCTGACGATCAACCCGGCTCCGCTGACCGTCACCGCGGCCAACGCCAGCATGGCATTCGGTGATCCTGTCCCAGCTTTGTCCGGCACAATCACTGGAATCAAGAACGGCAACAACATTACAGCCAGCTACAGCACCACGGCCACTTCAACCAGCCCGGTGGGAACTTATCCCATTGTGGCCACGGTGTCGGATAACGGCACGGGCGCTCTGGCCAACTACACTGTCACGCTCGTGAACGCCACTCTGACAATCAACCCAGCCACACTGACCGTGACTGCGGCCAATGCCAGCATGGTTTATGGCGACGCGGTCCCGGCAGTTAGTGGAACGCTCACCGGAGTTAAGAATGGTGACAACATCACTGCCAGCTTCAGCACCACGGCAACTTCAGCCAGCGCGGTAGGAACTTATCCGATCGCAGCGGCGGTCTCGGATAACGGGACTGGCGCACTGGCGAACTACACCGTGGTAATCAACAATGGCACGCTGACGATCAGCCCGGCTCCGCTGGTTGTAACTGCAGCCAACGCCAGCCGCCTGTACGGTGATCCCAATCCTGCATTCACCGGCACCATCACCGGCTTGAAGAACGGCGACAACATTGGCGCCATCTTCTCGGCGGCCGCCGATCCCACCAGCCCCGTCGGAAACTATGCAATCATTCCGACTCTGACTGATCCGAACAATAAACTCGGGAATTACTCGGTGACACTCAACAACGGCGTGCTTACGGTCGCTCCTGCGCCGCTGAGCGTGGTTGCCGCCGATGCTTCCCGCTTGTATGGCGATCCTAACCCGGCATTCACCGGCACGCTGACTGGCATTAAGAATGGCGATAACATCACCGCCAGCTTCAGCAGCGCGGCTGATCCAACCAGCCCTGTGGGAACGTATCCAATCGTGCCCAGCCTGGCTGATCCAACCGCCAAGCTCGCCAATTACGTAGTCACTTCAACCAACGGAACGCTTACGGTAAGTCCAGCGCCGCTCACCATTCAGGCCAATGACGCTACTGCGCCGGTCGGCGGGCCGTTCCCAACCTTCACCGGGACCATTACCGGCCTGAAGAATACAGACGTAATCACAGCGTCCTACAGCACCACGGCTGACGCCACCAGCCCGGCTGGAACGTACCCGATCATCCCCGCCGCAGACCCGAGCCCCGCGCTCACGAACTATGCGGTAACGTTGATCAATGGAACGCTGACTCTGCAGTAAAACGGGAAGATCCAGGGCCGGCTTAAACTTAGCTGGCCCTGGAAAATTCTTCGAGACAAGTTTCGGTACATCAACTAGTAGCGCAACAGAAGAAAAGGGACGGCCTTCGGGCCGTCTCCCTTTTTTACGCACCATCCTCACTTGCGACACAAACAAATTCTTAAGCGAAGGCTGCCGGGAATATACGGCGGCCTTTTTTAGCAGGCAATTATGCAAATTTCTGCGCCCCGTGCACAGGAAAGACGCCCATGATGGAAAGAAAAAACCAGATTAAAAACTTTAATTTTTCTCCAATGTCGGTCTAATTCCTAAGGCCTAAAACTGAAAGAACTAATTGGCGAATCTTCGCCTTTTTGTAGTCAGGCCTTGCTCTTCCGGCATTTTGCAGGCCCTGGCTGGCGAAGATCGTGACTATCCGCATTCCCCGAGGGAGTAGCTCGCAGATGCGGCCGTCTTGTTTTATGCACGGATGATACCTTGCCACATTAAAAAGCAAGGAAGATCCTGGGGCTAAGCTCCGGGACAAAAGGCGAAAAAAATGAGCTCCTCCACACGGACTACATCTGCCCAGGGCAAAAACTGCGTTCAAACACTCTCAGCGCGCAATTTGTTCTGTCTGGTAACAATTCTTATGTTCGCCATTGTTGCGGCGAATGCCCAAACCATCGTCACGCCACCCACTACAACAATTCAATATCTTGGCGTACCTAACCCGCAGGGCACTACTGATGCCGCGGTTACAGCACCTCTGGGGGGCATCGTTCTAAATGGCGTCAGTTCGGCCAATCCGGTCGATCCGGCCACCAACCAGTTTTTCTGTGTGGAAAACAGGCAACCCTGCATTCCGGAACGCCACTTGTGGGTGGCTGACGCCACTTCAGGCATCTGCCGTGTGGATCCGGACCTGGATTCGCCCGGACCGTACGCGATGAACCTGCAAACTTGCCCATTCAAGATTAATGGCGCTTCCATCACCGGCGGCCCCATGGCATTTGATCCCACGCCTCACTACCTTGATCCCGCGAATCCTAACATCGCCACAAACTATCTCTATTTCGTGGACGAGCAGCGCGCTTCGCAGGGAATCATGCGCATCGGCTATGAGGCGGCGGGCGACGGCGGCCATGGATTTTTGAATTTTGCCAGTGTCTTTGTAATGGCCGGTAACACTACTGGCGCGCGCTTCGGCGGAGGAACAACTGGTTGCGCCCTGCCGGGAAATCCCGGCCTGCCGGACGCGGCCACCCTCAGCCCACTGGGCGATCTCTGGGTTGGTTTTAAGAAAAGCGGCTCGATTGTTCGCTTTAATCAGCCGGGCATCGCGTCCGACACTGGCTTCGGCACTTGCGACACGTTCATCACGCCTGTTGCCACCGTCAACAAAATCTCCAATGGCTTGGCCTTCATTGGGCATGATTTGTGGGGTGCGGACGGCACATCACCTTTCTTCATAAAAAATGCTGATACCATCTGCGCTGTTCCTCCACACGCGGCGTGCGTTGCCCCAACTGACGTAATCAATGTGCTGGCCGGAACGATTGGCGCAGCCGCCACGGCCACCATGAGCGACCAGGTTTATCCCGCCATTAACGGCAACAACGTGTATTTTACGGAGTCTCCCGCAGGCGGTCCTTTCAACACTGCATGGTTAGGAAATGCCTCGGGCGCCACAGCGGACATGTCCGCCACAACTCTCGATACGACTTTTTACGGCACGTTTAATCCCGCAGCCGGCCCCAGTCCTGCTATCCAGAACATCAATGGACTGGCTGTGGATCCGAGCGATCCGGCCAACATTGTGCTCTATAGTGCCGACGATTACAGCGGCGCGGGACTTCTCGCAAACGGAATGTGGTTCCAGACTTGCCAGGGCACGCCTGGTCCAGTTCCGGCGCCTGCGCCGGCGGCTTACGTGCTGAACTGCCCAACTCCACCGGCAACCGGTGCACCGGGAACTCCGCTGAATGTCATTGGCGTGGCCAGCAACGCTGCAGCCACCGTAAGCTGGAGCCCGGCGCAATCGAACCAGCCGGTTACCAGCTATACGGTAAACACCTTGCTTGGCGGAGTTGCAATTTCTTCCACGCCCGTTGTTCCGGGCCCCGGATCGCCCTTTCCGCCGACCTTTGTTGTAATCAGTGGCCTCACAAATTTCACCACCTATACCTTCACTGTGAGCGCAACGAACGCCTCTGGCACCAGCCCTGATTCGGCTCCCAGCGGTAATGTTACGCCTCCAGGCAATGGGACTCCGGACAAGCCCACTGGAGCAATCGCGATTCCTGGTGACACACAGGCTTCTGTAACCTTCACAGTCTCGCCGCCTCCGCAAGGCGCACCCATCACCAGCTATCTGGTGACATCGAATCCTGGCGGAATCATGGCCAGCATTCCACCACCAGTCAGCGGGAGCACCGCCACGGCATTGGTTGGTGGTCTGACCAACGGCGTGAGCTACACATTCACGGTTCAGGCAATTAGCCCTGGAGGTACGAGCGCGCCTTCCGACCCGTCGAATGCCGTCACTCCATCAGCAGCTCATGTGCCGGTTCTAAATGTAGTGATCAGCGGTCCTTCGTCGGTCTCTAGCGTGCCGTCGCAGGCCACTTATACCATCACTGTTTCCAATCCGATTACTGCCACGTCGAACTTCCCCGCCAACGTGTCAGTGACTCACACGTTGTCCCCGATTACCGCCACGATCGTTGCTGGCGGAGCATCGCGCAATGTGGCTACGGGCATCGTCACAATCACCACGAGCAGCCCGCACGGATTGAACATCGGACAGAGCATCACCATCGCCGGAGTTACCGATACATCCTTCAACGGAACTTTCACGATCCAGGATGTTCCAACCGCCACCACGCTGACTTATGCTCAGGCAGGGGCTGCTGCTACCAGCGGTTCAGGCACTGTTACCGGTTTGCCGCTCTCTAACATTCTGGTGGCTCAGACCAGTCAGGGTACATGCACATCGGGCGGCGCAGGCGTGATAAGCGTTAGCTGCAATCAGGGAGTCCTGAATGGCGGAGCTTCGGCAACCATGACGGTGACCGTGCAAGTCCAGAACCAGGCCATACTCAACACCGTGGTCGCAAGCGGGACTGATGAGGCAGGTACGCTGCTGGCAAATGCAACTACCAGCCAGCAAACCACCGTGCCGTTGCCGGCCGTTTCCAGTATCTCGACGGCTGTCTCGGTAGCGGGCAACGCACAGGTTCCAAATCCTAACGTTGGCCAGGCCGGTAACATTACCTGGACCATCTCCAACACAACGCAAGTCGCGGCCCCGAACGTTGTTTTCACCCTCTTCACTCCAAACGGGTTGACCATCAATGCTCCAAATCCGCCGAGTGTAACGGTGAACAATGGAGGCGCTGCTATTTGCGGGGCTGGTACAGCGGCAACCGTGAATGGCGTCAGCGGAACGCAATTCGTTTGCTCTGTCACGGCAACCCTGGCTAATCCAAACGCGGCCCTTGGCGGATCCACCAAAAACGGCGCCAAGCCGCCACAAACCATGATCGTCACTCAGAACGTGACACCGGCAGCGGGCACGTCCAAAGCGGTGTTCAACGTGATTGGCACGGTCACTTTCGGCCCGGGAGGCACCGATACGTTGCCTAACTCGAAGACAGTGGTCATCACCGTAAGATAAGAAC
>JBAVUZ010000785.1:0-1943 GCA_049697035.1 Candidatus Angelobacter sp.
CGACCACGCTTAACATCGTTCTGCCGGCTACCAGCAGTGTGAGCGGGACCGTATTTGGAACGGACGGCGCCACGCCGGTTCCCAACGCTCCGGTGAGGATTGAGAACATTGACAGCACTGGCCCCGAAGGCTTCTACTCGCAGCAAGCCAATGCCGATAATGGTGGCAACTTCTCCTTCACCAATGTTCCGGTCGGAAATGTTCGCGTTTCCGCTTCTGATCCCAATGATTCCAGTTCCAGCGGCTTCACTCTCGGTCATGCCGTAGCCAACCAGAACTCCACGGTCAACGTGATGCTGGGACGCGGCTTCGCCTTCTTCCGTCCGGGCTTCTTCAGTTTCAACCTGGATGGGACCATTGGTTTCCGCTTCGATATCGATTGTGATGGCGAAATCGATAGAGGCGGCCGCATCGATGGCACGCTGAACGGCGGTTATTCGGGAGCGGAAATCCTTGAGCTGAACGGGCGCAACTTCGATGAGTCGTTCCCCTGCATCAGCGGTGCGGCAACCGATCTGAACAGCCGCGAGATTCTCATGGGTCCCGCCGGGCTGGGTGGACTGGTCGTTACCAGAAAGATCTTCTCACCTGCCAGTGGCGCGTTTGTCCGCTACCTGGATGTGATAAGCAATCCAACACAGGAAGCGCTGCCGGCCTCCATGGGGCTCCAGAGCTTCCTGGCCGCGGGCAGCAACACCAGCATACTGATTTCGCCGGCCACTACCGGAAACACCTATGCCGCCACCGGTTTCAACAACAGCTGCTGCATGCCGCTGCTGGGCTTTGTTTTCGCCGGGCCGGGCGCCGCCGTCACGCCGGGAGATTTCAAGTTCCTGCAAGGCGTAAGCCCAGTGAGTTATGACGTGAACCTCACGGTGCCGCCGGCATCATCCGTTACCGTCATGCACTTCGGCATTCAGCGCGATATCGGCGATCTTGCAGGTATCCAGCAACAGGCGCAGGCGCTGGTGAATGGCGCCGATCCTGACGAATTGACCGGCATGAGCGATGCCGACAAGGCGAATGTCATCAACTTCAACCTGGCCAATGCTACAACTGCACCCAATACGGCGATCATCAGCGTGACTGCGGTGCAGCAGGACGCGAGCCCGCTCATTGGAGCGCAGATCATCCTGAATACCGGCTCTTTCGCGCGTATTGCCGGATTCACTGATGTGCTGGGGCATCTGACCATTCCCAACGTGCCTGCCGGTGACTTTACCTTGAGCGCTTACAAGAATGGATTTGTGGGTGAGACCAAGGGCACGATTCAAGCCGCTGATCTGGGCGGGACCGTAAATGTTACTATCCAGGCCGGCATCTCAGGCACAGTGCAGGGAACGGTGTTTGCGGCGGACGGCGTCACTCCCGTCTCCGCCACCCAGGTGGAGTTGTTTGATGTGGCCACCGGACAACAACTGGCAATGCAGGGTACAGATGCCAATGGCGCTTATGTCTTCCACAATGTGGTGACCGGCAGTCAGGGTTTTATCGTGCAGGCCCAGTCCATTCTGGAGCTGGCGATTGTCGCACAAAACACCGGCGCCTTTGCCGCCATTGGCGACATCGTCACGCTGAATTTCACTCTGCCGCTCTCAGTCTTGAGAGGTACAGTCTCATTCTCTGATGGCACTGTCGTTGTCTTTCCCACGGTGATCATCTCCCAGACGGATTCCCTGAACAATGTGAAGACCTTCATCACACCCAGTGACGCCAATGGTAATTTCGGGATTGTCGGCCTGCCGCTGGGCACGTTTACGATTAGCGCGCAGGACCCTGACACGGCCGTCACTGCTGTCACTACCGTGAACATCACGGACGTGAACCAGCCTGTTGTCCTGAATATCCTTCTGCAAACCGGCGTGGTAACAGGAACTATTCACGATAGCAACGGCAACCCGCTTCCATTTGCCAGTGTCGCTCTCTCCAGCAGCGGCACCAGC
>JBAVUZ010000786.1:0-5161 GCA_049697035.1 Candidatus Angelobacter sp.
GGCTTGATGAACGCGCGCCCGCATGAGCGAATCAATCTCTGGTATCTTCTGGTCGCCATTACGTTGTTGCTGCTCTTTGCGGAAACGGGCAGGCCACAGGAACCAGGAAAAGCGCAACCACAAACGAGTTCCGCGGCCATGGGTTCGGTCACCGTGACCGTCTCCGTGGAAACGAAGCATGGGAAGGATTTTCCCGTGATTTACCGCGAGGACGTACGGGTTTTTCAGGGAAAGGAACGGCTGAAGGTCACGCAGTGGGTCCCGGCGGAAGGTGACGGAGCCGGGCTGGAGTTGATGGTGGTGGTGGACGACGCCTGCGATACCCATGAGGTCGGGCAGCAGCTCAGGGACCTGCGCAAATTCATTCTGGCGCAACCGAAAGAAATGGCCATCGGCGTGGGCTATATGAGCAACAGCAATGTGCGCATCCTGCAAGACCCGACGAAAGACCATGCGCGCGCAGCCAAATCCGTGCGCCTGACCATGGGCCGGACCGCCGCATATTCCAGCCCTTACCTGGCGATTACAGACCTGATCAAGGGCTGGCCGGACATCGGGGACCGCCGCGTTATCTTCATGGTTTCGCCCGGAATTGACGGCATGGAACGCGGCCCCAGCAACCCTTATCTGGACCAGGCAGTGGAACGCGCGCAAAGGGCCAAAGTCTCCGTCTCTTCCATTTACTGTTCCGGCGCGGGCTTCAACACTGCCATGCTGGACTTTGGCCAGAGCAATCTTCTGGAGATGGCAGACAGGACCGGAGGCGAGGCATATTTTCAGGGATCGCACACGCCTTTGTCTTTCACCCCGTATCTGCAGGAGTTCGGCAACCGCCTGCAGCACCAGTACAAGCTGACGTTCCTGGCCTATGCCGAAGAAAAGGACACGACACAGCATATCCGCATTGAAACCGAGGTCCCCGGCGTGGCACTGGAAGGGCCGGCGCGGGTGCGAATACCGGGCGTGAGACGGGAAGATAGCGGCGATTGAGCGGCACAGGAACCATTGGGGCCTACCGCGGATCGACGCGGATCGAAAACGTGGGTATTGCTGCAATGACTCGATATCCGCTGCGCAGCAGTTATCCGATCGAACGATTCTCCTCTTTTTAGCTGTGTCAATCAGCGCGGTGTGGGCAGTTGCAAGGTTTTGACTTTGGAACGGCCCGGCATCATGAAAACCAATCACACTCTCGAATAATCCGGACGCCAGTCATTAATGGCTTTCTTGATGTCGGAGCGGCTGAGCTTTTCATCGAGCGCGCGCTGGAAGAGAGCTGGCAGTTCCGCGTCCGAGGCAAAGCGCAGTCCGACGATCTGCGAATCCGATAACTCTGCGATACGTGAGCGCAAAGGTTCCGGCAGGATGGCCGTGAGGCGAATACGCTCTTCCATGCGAATTACACGGTCCTGGAGATGCGTGGCCCAACTGCGAAGCCGTCCGGCAAGAATAAACAAGGCCAGCGAAACCAATAGCAGCCATACACCGCCGATTCCGGGATGACCAAACAGAAGATAGGCAACGACGAAAATATTGATCAGCAGGACGGGCAGGACAAAAAAATGAAAAGCCGGATCGAACTTGGCGTGTCTGGCATAAGACTGCGGTTTATTAGACATGAATCTCCTATGGCATAAGAGTGTACCGGAGTAGATGATGCGCGCGGGGCGGCGATGCAGAAAAGAGAAGGTCAACGGTCCGGTTTATTTAGGCGAATAAAATACGATATAATAATCTGCGCCGATGTTGGCATGTAATGATTCCGGATATTTGCCAAAATCGCCGAAAATTGCCAGGGGATTGAAACCAGGACGAGATCGCCGCACCGCCGTGAGCGCACGACATCGCATGAAATCGGAAAAGCAAGGCGAAGAATCTAGCGCGAATCGCGGGGATTGAAAACCTAGAGCTTACCGCGAATCGGCAGGATACCCGCGGATCAGGAATTGCCCAGCCGTGAAAGCAAGGCTGGCCAACAAGTCATTTGTTTACGTCACCAATGGGGATGAAATGGGGAGGAATTAGATAAGCGCTTTTGTTTGCAACAACGGGCCGTGGGGACACATGGGGAGGAAACGTGTAAGTCCTTTAGAAATGGGGACCGATGGAGGGGGTAGGGGTATCCTAAAAGCGGTTCAGCCTTTGCGATAGCGAGGAAAGCAGCGTGAGCAAATACATTGGCGCGATAGATCAGGGAACCACAAGCACGCGATTCATTGTGTTTGACGCCGCAGGGAAAGTTGTGGCCTGCGCGCAGAAAGAACACAAGCAAATTTATCCGCAGCCAGGATGGGTGGAGCACGACGCGGAAGAGATCTGGCAGCGCACGCAGGAAGTGATAACCGAGGCCATGGCCAAGGCGCGGCTGAAAGCCGGCGACCTTGCGGCGATAGGAATCACGAACCAGCGCGAAACAACGGTGCTATGGAACAAGAAGACAGGCAAGCCGCTGCACAACGCAATCGTATGGCAGGACACGCGCGTGGCCGAAGAGGTGAGCAAGTTCGCCAAAGAGCCGGGCGATGCGTTCTTCCGCAGCCGCACAGGGTTGCCAGTCTCAACATACTTTAGCGCGCTGAAACTGCGCTGGCTGCTGGAAAATATCCCCGGAGCGCGGCGCAGCGCCGAAGCCGGCGAGTTGTTGTTCGGTAATATTGATTCATTTCTATTGTGGAAGCTGACAGGGCCAGGGAAAGACCGCCTGCATGCCACCGACGTAACGAACGCGAGCCGTACTCAGTTGATGAACCTGAAAACCCTGGAATGGGATGACGAGTTGTTGCACGCATTTTCCATTCCGCGGCAGATGCTGCCGCAGATTCGCTCCAGCAGTGAAGTGTATGGCCGCATTGCGCAAGGGCCGCTGAAGGGTGTGGCAATTGCGGGAATCCTGGGCGACCAGCAAGCCGCCCTGGTGGGGCAAACGTGTTTCAAGAGCGGTGAAGCCAAAAACACTTACGGCACGGGCTGCTTTCTGCTGATGAATACCGGCACGAAGCCGACGGAATCTAAACACGGGCTGCTGACGACCGTCGGCTATAAGCTGGGGAAAGAGCCGGCGCGCTATGCGCTGGAAGGCAGCGTCGCCATTGGCGGCGCGCTGGTGCAATGGCTGCGCGACAATCTGGGCCTGATCAAGACCAGCGCTGAAGTGGAGAAACTGGCGCTGACGGTGGAAGACAACGGCGGCGTGTATATGGTCCCGGCATTTTCCGGGCTGTATGCGCCGTATTGGAAAGAGCATGCGCGCGGCGTGATTGTGGGCTTGACGCGCTTTGCCAACAAGGGCCACCTGGCGCGGGCTGTGCTGGAAGCGGTGGCATTCCAGACGCGTGAAGTGGTGGAAGCAATGGAGCAGGATTCCGGCATACGGCTGCAAGAATTGCGCGTGGACGGTGGAATGGTGAGCAATGACCTGCTGATGCAGTTTCAAGCCGACATACTGGAGCGTCCGGTGGTGTTGCCTTCGACGAAAGAAACCACGAGCCTGGGCGCGGCTTACGCGGCAGGGCTGGCCGTCGGATTCTTCAGCAGTGTGGACGCGCTGTGCCGCCATTGGTCGGCGGAGAAAACATGGAAACCGGCGATGGAGCCATCGCACAGGGAGAGAATGTATCGGCACTGGAGAAAGGCGGTGACCAAGACGTTTGACTGGGTGGAAGCATAAAGAAACTGGCGTGGGCCGGCCTTCTTCCTGATCGATCTGGCAGGCAGGTGGAAGGGATGCGGGGAGACATTGTGGCTGCATACCAGGCGACGAAGAAGAAGTAAGCAGAGCAGAACGAAATCGAGCAGCGCTGGAATTCTGCATTGCGGAAAAGTTCTTCATTTAAAGCATCTGGCCACCCATGTTTAAGAGATCGAATCCTAATGATGGTCACTTCAATGCACGGAGGCAAGTTCTATGAAGGCAGCTTTTCTCATTGGCCGTCTGGTGTTTGGCGGATTCTTTCTCTATAACGGCATCAATCATCTCAAAGAGCGCAAACAACTGGGGCAATATGCAGAGGCAAAGAATGTGCCCATGGCTGAAGCGGTGGTGGCGGCAACCGGTGTGGTGTTGATTGCCGGCGGCACCAGCATATTGCTGGGCGTGAAACCCAAGTTGGGCACAGCCGCGATAGCCGGTTTCCTGGCGGGCGTTTCTCCGGTGATGCACAATTTCTGGAGTGTGCAGGAACCGCAGCAGCGCATGAACGAGATGATCAATTTCAGCAAGAACATGGCGCTACTGGGCAGCGCGCTGGCGCTCATGGGCGTGGATGAGCCGTGGCCCATAAGTGTTCCCATCAGCCAGGAAGAGGTTGCAGCACGCGGCTATGAAGACCTGATTGCCGCGTAGTTGAAAATCCGGGTGAGAAGACAGCATGCACCGTAGAGAATTTCTTAGAGGCGTAGCTCTGGCTGGAATTGCAACGCGGGGCGCACGAAGTCTGGCCAGCAGCTTTGCCGGCGGCGTGCAATCGAGTGTAAGCGGAAACAAAGAAGGAGGCTCGATGATCTATCGCACACTGGGGCGGACCGGCGAGCGCGTTTCCGCCATTGGCATGGGCGGGTTTCACATCGGGCAGCCCAAGCTTACCGACGATGACAGTCTCAAGCTGATTCGCGCCGCAATCGACGGCGGAATTAATTTTATGGACAACTCATGGGACTACAACAATGGGCAAAGCGAAGTCCGCATGGGCAAGGCGCTGAAGGATGGCTATCGGCAAAAAGTTTTCCTGATGACGAAGCTGGACGGCCGAACGAAAGAAGAAGCGACCAAGCAGATCAATGAATCGCTGCAGCGGTTGCAGACCGATCATCTTGACCTGATCCAGCACCACGAGATTATCCGCTTTGACGATCCGGACCGCATCTTTGCCGAGAATGGAGCGCAGGAGGCAGTGCTGGAAGCAAAGAAAGCAGGCAAGGTGCGCTACATCGGATTTACCGGACACAAGGATCCGCACATTCATCTCTACATGCTGGAAGTGGCGGCGAAACATAACTTCCAATTCGATACGGTGCAGATGCCGTTGAACGTGATGGACACGCATTTCCGCAGCTTTGGCAAACTGGTGCTGCCTAAACTCGTGGAACAAAAGATTGGCGTGCTGGGCATGAAATCCATGGGCGACCAGATCATTCTGAAGAGCGGCCTGGTCAAACCCATGGA
>JBAVUZ010000787.1:0-1564 GCA_049697035.1 Candidatus Angelobacter sp.
GTACGGTCCGGGCTGACCAGCACATAACGGTAAACCAATCCGCTGGGGCTGAAAAGAGGAGAGACGCCGGCGGTGACTCCGGCTGGCAGGGTCACGTTCGCCAGCCGTTCAAAGGCTTGTTCTCTGGCAAAGTACGGATCGAGGTCGTATTCGAAATTCATCTCGAGCGCCGAGAGCCCGTACAGGGAAATGGAACGCAACGCCTCAATGTTCGGAATGCCGTTCATCTCCACTTCGAGAGGGATAGAAATGAGGCGCTCGATTTCCTCGGCCGCGTGGCCGGGCCATTGCGTGATGATCTCGACATGTGGCGGCGAGAGGTCGGGATACGCATCGATCGGCAGCCTGCTGAAAGAGATGACGCCCCAGACGATCACGGCCAAGGCCGCCATCAGGATCACAAACCGCTGCGCGAGGGCAAAAGAAACGAGCCTGGAAATCATGAGATATCTTTAGCGGGTGCTATTGGCAAACTGAAGAAAGACACTGCCTTCCGCGACAATCTTTTCTCCCTCATTGACTCCACTCACGATCTCCGTGTCGTTGCCTTGCTGGGCGCCGAGGTTCACGAGCCTCTGCGCGAACTGTCCCGGCGCGGCCTGGACGTAAACGAAGGGCAGATTCTCATCGTTGCGGAGAATGGCGGAAGTCGGAACCGAAAGAACGTTCCTTCCTGATCTGGTGTGAATCACGGCATCCACGAACATGTCCTTCTTGAGCATTCCTTGCGGGTTTTGCGTCACGATCCGGACGGAGGTCGTGCGCGTGGCAGGATCCACCAACGCTCCGATATAGGAAACCATGCCGTGAAAGGTTTCTTTAAATGACGAATTGGTTTCCTCGACTGCGTCGCCGACACGAATCGATTCCAGATCGCGGTCGTATATGTGTCCCTGCACCCAAACCGTGGACACGTCGCTGATGGTGAAGCAGGCAGTCATGCCGGCTTGAATCACCAGGCCGGGCGAAACCAGTTTCTGCACCACCACTCCGGCGATCGGCGAGCGCACCGCCAGTTGCGGGTTGATGGCAACGCCCTGGCGCTGGGCGTCGTCCACCTCCTGTTGCGAGACGCCGAAGATCTTGAGCGCTTGTAAGCTGTTTTCCACGTCCGAACCGGCGTCATTGTAATCCTGCTGAGCGGCCTCAAAATCCTTCTGCGCGATGACCTTGTGATCCAGGAGATCCTGGTTACGGTCCAGGGTGCGTTTGGCATAGTCCAGATGATTCCGCGCTTTTCTGTAGGTGACGATCGCATTGGCGACGTCCGGACTCGAAACGTACAGCAGCGGCTGATTGACGGCCACTCGAGTTCCTAGATCCACTAGAAGCCGCGAAATGGGCCCGCTGACCTGCGTAATCGCCTGTGTGGTGTGGTCTGCATCCCAATCCACGGTTCCGGTGGTGTGAACGGTGCTGGACCACGCTGCCTTCTTAACGTCCACTATCTTGAGGTGCGCCAACTGGTTCTGCGGAACCTGAAACAGCGTGGCCTCTTCCCCTGCACCAGATGACTCCGCAGCCGCGACGGTAGGCGGTTTGGATGCGCTGCAGGAATACGTGG
>JBAVUZ010000788.1:0-1997 GCA_049697035.1 Candidatus Angelobacter sp.
CGCAAGAATAACAATCTTGTCTTTGAGATGAGGTATCTCTCGCCCTGCACAGTACAGATTCTGGCTGCGCAACAAGTGCTTGGTCTCGCGTCGAACAACCGTGTCGACTAGCCGGACCCTCCCTATACTATCCTGAGGAGTTCCTGGAATATGGTCTGTGACTGCTGTCACTGGTCACAATACTTATGTGGGATTGGGCATGTCTAGTAAAGCAGCCTAAAAAGTCCCCAGTTGATCCATGGAAGAACAAGAGTTGACTGCGCTGGGGTCAACCTTCATACCGAAGAGCCACAGAGATTTAGATGGTTTGCACCAGAGCCTTGCTCTCAGCATCACGGAACCCGGATTCGGTGTCCAGAGTAAAGATCACGCCAGAAGAAGCCAGGTCTGACCGCACCATGGGCATTACTCCGACCGACAGAGCGACTTTCAGTTGCCCGTACCCCTGCCGCGCGCGATAACTGATGGCACGGTCGGTGAAAAGCGAAGCAAAGCACTGGTGCACGGCACGCAGTAACGTTTCTTCCCCTCGAACGTTGAGAAAGGTTTCCGCCGCGCCTGCGAACGATGCTTCCGGTAGGTCCTCTGCGCTGGCCGAGGAGCGCACGGCCAATTCAGGCTCACGCCCGAGCCCCTGCACCAACTCCTTATATGCGCTGAGAACTGCAAGCCGTAAGCCGTCTGGCAGCGGAGTTTCCAGGATTATGCTCCGTGCCGCGTGTCCAGCTGTTGCCAACTGATCCAGGTTCTCGGGATCCAGTTTGGAAAAGATCTGCTCCAGTTTTTCGCGAAGGCCCTGTTCTTCCAGCAGTCGCCAGTACGCATCGGTGGTGACAGCGAATCCATCCAGAACCCCCACACCTTTCGGCTTCAAAGCAGCAAACAGCTCACCAAGCGACGCATTCTTCCCGCCAACACGCGCCACGTCGCTCATTCGAATCTCGGAGAATTTCAGGGTGAAAGACTGATTCATGACAGCTCCTTTGGTTTTGAACAAGGTCTAGCTGACAAGCAACATGTTCGTGACGCCTGCCCTTTCAGCCATCGACATAGCAACGCTAAAAGACATATGTACCTAAGCTATGTGACGCGGCACGCATCTCGGGTGACGTCACCTAGCGGCACGTGAGCACCGGGCAGCTTGCTCCGCCCATGACCCGATACGCGATGCTGGAGCGCAGCTGAGGGCCGCCAAATGCATTGCGGATACCCAGAGCAATCAGTTCCGCTTTCTTTTCTCGAGAAACGCGCAGGATGGTTTCCGCCGTGTCACCGAAGTCGACCAGAAACTCGTGTTTGAATGGCGCCAATTTGTGACCGAGCACTGCTTCCATGGCCAAAACCTTCGCTTTCACCGCAGTCTTGGTGTCTGATGCTTCCTTATTGAGAGGAATGACATTGAGGAATGTAATTGAAGAGTGATACTGCTGCGCGATGCCGAGGACATATGGCAACACTCTCATGCTTTCCTCGGACAAGTCGGTAGGCACGAGAATCCGCCGAAACTGGATTTTATTCGGCGTCACCAGCCACGGTCCCACTGTCAAGACTGGGCAGGAAGCAGAACGACAAATTTCTTCCGCTGAAGAACCGAGGATGAGGCGGTTGAACCCTGTGCGACCATGCGTGCCGGCGACAACCAGGTCAATCTTCTTTTGGTGAATGGCGCTCATCAAAACGTCCTTCAGGAGTCCTGCCTCCAGCACGCTGTCGATATTGAGGCCCTTTTCTTCCTCCGCCCGCAACAGACTTGCCAGATCTTTTTGGCTGCCTTCGTACTCCGCTTCATACAGATAGGGCACCGCCTCCGGCGCACCTATCGCCAGCCCCGCTGGTGTCATCACATGGCACAGGCAGACCCGGGCGCCGAATTTTTCAGCCAGGGCTTCTGCATAACGCAACGCCCGGCGAGATGAGTCGGAGAAGTCGGTTGCGAAAAGAATGTTTCTGAGATGAATCCTAGGTGCAATAAGGACTGGAGCGGTAGACATATTTCG
>JBAVUZ010000789.1:0-5146 GCA_049697035.1 Candidatus Angelobacter sp.
GCTGCGGCATGAACTGCGCTTTTACGCCGGCGCGATTGCAAAATACCATCCACCAGATGCCAATGCCGATTTGAGTCAGCGCAATCACAGCAGTGACCGCCCCTATGATGGAAAACATTTTGGGATCAACGCCGTTGCCCGGAGGCGGTTTGAGAATGAAGACCATGGACGTAAGAATTCCGAATGCGCCAAACACCATCAGGAGAATGGAAATAATGATGGTGGAAATACGCGCCCAGTTTTTGAGCTGGAGCAGGCCGACAGCGGTAACGATCCCCCAGACAGCGGGCAGCGCATAGAAAAGTGGAAGCACGACCCTCATCGCCGTGAAGTACATCGGCGGGAGTCGCGGGTCGTTTGCGGGTGGAGTGGCCACAATCATGGCGAAGGCCATAAATGCCGACATCGCCAGCAACAGGGCAGAGCCAATGATCTGCAAAATGGCGATTACGGTGATCCCGGCAGAGCGGTTCTTTTCAGGCACAAGGTCCTCTGTGAGTTGGAAAATTGGTAACGATTGTACCCCGAGGGCGCAAAAATCGGGGCGATCCGGAAAGGCAAAAGGCTCACTTTGTTTGGGATGCGATTTATGTTGATGAACAGATTTCTAGTGAATGGAGGTCCCGGGTTCGGAGGAAGTTTTAGGTGCTGCTTGCTGGCTGCTCAACGAGGCATTGACCACGTTGTCAGGATTGCTGGAAGCATCAAAGATCTGCGTTACGCCGTTGTTGATGGCTGCCTGCAACGTGAGCACGTTGGTTTCCGGCGTGAGCACTCCGACAAAAGCCTTGGGAAAAATAAGATGAACGACGCCAGCAAGCGGCCAGCCGTCACCACCTTCTGCCAGCCGGGAAGAGATCACCGCTACATCGAAGAAGTGCTGCGTAAGCGCCAGCAGCGCGGTTGGGAGGTCACGGGCCAGAATGGCAACGTATCCTTTGCCGACAAAGGAGCTTTGAAAAGCCGAAAGCACGCTCATGTCCGCATGGACAATCAGCACTGTTTTCGTCGTTTTAATCGGCTCACTCATTGCTTTTCATTTCCCCGGGTCAGGTTACTCTCTGAACGCCATCAATCGCCTGACGGTGCGTTTCAGTTCGTCCAGGTCCACCGGCTTGGTCGCCAGGTAATCCACTTTCATCTGCAGGGCGGCGGCGGAATTATCCACGCTGGCGTACCCGGTACAGAGCACCACTGCAGGTTTGGGATGCAATTGCAACGCTGCGCGCGCAACTTCCAGCCCAATGTTTTCCTTCTCCATGTTAAGGTCGGTGATCACCGCGTCAAAATGGTGCCCGTTCTCCAGCAGTATGAGTGCGCTGGCGCAACTGTTTGCGGTGCGCACGGCGTAGCCATCGCGCTCAAAGACCATCTGCAACGTGAGTGCCACGTTGGTTTCGTCGTCGACGATGAGGAGAGAGGGCTGCCGAGCCATAGAGAGATAAAAGCTTTGGAATCGTTAAATGTAATTGTACTCCTCTGGGCGGCTGAAAATTGGCCGATCTATCTCCGTCTAGAAGCCTGCAGTCGATGGTTCCTGCTGGCGCAATTGCGGGCAAGCAGCAGCCTTACGACTTTTCTGATCTCCTCGACTTCCAGCGGCTTAAAGCCGCAATAATCCACGCGCAGGGCCAGAGCAGCGCGCAACCGCTCAACGTTGGGATAGGAGAGGTAAACAAAGATCGCCTGATGATAATCCAGAGACTTGGCTTCACGGGCCAGACGCAGTCCCAGAGCTTCTGCTTCCAGATCGAGCTCTGTAATCAGGATGTCCCAGCTCTCTTTTTGCAGCAACGCAGCTGCGGCGGAATAGGAGGTTGCAGTACTTACCGAGTAGCCATCCCGTTCAAGAATCATCTTGAGCGTCACAATCACGCTCGGTTCGGGATCAACTAGCAAAACAGACGGCATCCGCACTCAATGTTACGTGATTTGTAAGCAATATTCATTAGTTAGGATGAACCCGGCAGGTGACGAGTTGCGTTCCCCATGAAACCCGAAAGTGAATCACCTTCCGAGACACAGGAGCACTCAATATCCAGCGCTGCAGCTGGCCCAAATCAGCCATTCCGTCTGGCTGAAAACCACCACCTTGTAATTTCGTGGTCAGCAAAGGCAAATAAAATCAGCAGTTAAAGCCGCCGCCAGTTGGCCCATGAAGTGCATTTATATACTGCCCAAATTCATTTAGTTTTATTGTGTTCACGGGTTGGCAAGAACTATTCCTGTTCGGAGGCGAACTTGAGAGCATCGCAATGTTCCAGCGGCATTTTTAAAAATAATCGTCCTTTCCGTGCGATGAAATTATTCGTGGCGATAGTCGCATTTGGCGTTGCGGCGCTTTCGGCCAACGCGCAGCGCAAAGTCGCGAGCCCCTATCAGGGAGAAGGTGACGGCGTTAGTGTGGGCGGTAACTGGGTCGAGTTTCGTTCTGAAGACAAAATGACGGCGGCCAGAACAGTCCGCTTTGAGCTCCAGGCCGATAATTACCTGAGCCTGAGTCCTGACTACAAGCCGCGGATCGAAATGGTCTGCACCAATCGCAAATACTCTTATGCCGATTTCAACCCTGGTATTCGTCTCGGTCCGCCGAACCGTCCCGGCTTCTGGGGCCAGCCGCAGATTGAAGTGATGGTCCGCATTGATGACACGCACCATTATCACGGATGGAACTGGATTCGCGGCCGCTTCCTCTCCATGGACAAAGGGACCATGCGCCAGATATTGGGCGCTCACATCTTCAAGGTGCAAATTCCCGGACCACGAGGACCGGAGATCGCGGAGTTCTCTCCCGCTGGTCTTGATCTGGCGCGAGTCAGGGAAGATTGTGATCTGAAGCCGAAGAAGCCAAGCAAGGATTGAGGCTTCATCGCGATTGTCGGAGAGAAGCGGCTTCAGAAAAAAAGGAGCAGCGTTTCGCTCACACTGCGATGGCTGCGCGGCTATTCCCATTCATCAGTTGCTCAATGGCGTAGATGAGTTCCTGAGGTGAGTCATTCACGTGAATGTGGAAGTCTGGATGCAGGCTGGCCAGCGCCTGGCCGTCTTCAATCAGGATTACAGGCAGGAAAAAATCTCTCTTGATGCAGCGGACAAATTCAGCCCGCTCAGCGATGGAAAATGCATGGCCCACAATCGCCAGGTCAAAATGGCTCGATCCGCAGAGCCGAAAAACATCTTCCAGGCAGATGGCAGCCGTCACGTCAAAGCCTGCCGTGCGTAGCGCTGCGTTTCTGGCGCTGACCAGATCGCCGAGTCCGACAGAAAGAATATTTCCTGATGTGCTCATACCGGCTGTCCTCTATCGAATTGCTGTATTTTCAACAGCCAAACTTCTGTTGCTCGTGGGCCAGTATTGTTTTCCGGGCCTCAAATGCTCTGGGCTTCATGCATGGGCGGTACCGTGCATTTTGAGGTGGCCACGGAAGAATGCAGGTGCCATAACATGAAGCCCAGTTTCCCTCTTCACTGTATGTGAGCGGCAATGCCTGAGGCTTCAACATTGGTTAAGCGTAGCGCCGCACGCAAAAATTGTCTGTCTCCTTTAGCACATCTGGACATTTTCTTGTTGTCATTGTGGGCGCGGTCGGAGGCTTCAGGATCGCAGAAAAATGAGAAAACTCTAATGCCCAATAAAAAGCTCGCCGTGCAGGCAATTTTGCCTTCGGCGAGCCATGGTGCTTTAGATTCTGTTGAGCGTCAGCGCGGCTGTTAAGCGGCTACGGCCATTTCCTGCGTTTCGATGTTGATGTTCTTGGTGCTGCCGGCCCGTGGTAACAAAGTCCGCAATTTCATGCGCGCCTTGTGGAGCTGCGACTTGCTGTTTCCTATAGAGCAGCCCAGCATTTCCGCGATCTCATTGTGTTCATAGCCTTCCACGTCATGCAGTATGAAAATAATGCGGTAACCGGGCGCAAGGCTGGAAATGGCATTTTCCAGCGTCATGCGGTCAATTGAGCCATGAAGCGAGTCGTCTCGTTTACCAATGTCTTTTCTGGGACCATCTTCATTTTGGGGATCGAGGGTCTCTTCCAGTGAGACCTCTGGAAGCCCCTTCTTGCGCCAGTGCATCAGGATGATATTCACCGAGAGGCGGTGCAGCCATGTTGAGAAAGCCGACTCGCCGCGGAACGATGCGATCTTGCGATAGAGTTGGAGGAACGCTTCCTGCGTAAAGTCTTCCGCCTGGGCGTAATTGTTGGTCATACGCAGGCAAAGTGAAAAGACACGCCGCTTATGGTGCATGTAAAGCGCTTCAAAGCATTGCGCATCGCCCGCCTGCGCTTTCCGGATGACTTCAGCTTCCGTCATGCCGGCAAACAGCACAGCCGTCTTTTTGGGCCTGGTTTCATTCTTCTGTGCAACCAGAGCTGGTTGAGGCAACGCTTTTCCGGCTTTTTTAAACAACAATTGGGGCAATGTGTCTCTTTTCTCGGAACGTTTCTAGCAGCGTAGTTGAGTATGATGCTGGCTGAGTAGCTGGTGTTGCTTGGGAACACATAGTGGTGGTCAAAGCGCCTAAGGCAGCCGATCTTCATCGGCGTTTAGCTAAGCAGCAGCTGATTCCCGAGAATAAAGCAAAACAAGATCGTTGCCGCAAACGCGCTTTCCTGATAAAAGTGGCGGCACTCAGTCGCTCGTCGTCCTGCGAAATGGCTTGCCCCCGAGTGATGCCGATCACACTTTCCGCACAACAGCCGGACAACAATTATCGGATGCCCGAGAAAGCTCCAGGCTTGACCAGCGCGCAAGCGGCCGCCAACTTGCGGCAATTCAGCCGCAACGTTATTCCACGTGTAAAACCAAAGTCGGCCTGGATGCGCTTTGGCAGTCAGTTGGTGCATTTTTTCGCCCTGATGCTGTGGGTGGCGGGAGTGCTGGCGATTATCGCCGGCATGTTGCAACTTGGGATTGCAATCTTCGCGGTCGTCGTGATCAACGCGCTGTTTTCGTTCATTCAGGAGCACCGTGCCGAGCGCGCAACGGAGCGGCTTCGCGACCTCTTGCCCCACAAGGCGAAAGTGCTTCGGGACGGGACGAAACAGGAGATATCCGCGGAGGAGCTGGTTCCCGGCGATCTGGTGCTCCTGAGCTCCGGAGACAGGATTTCCGCCGACCTGGCGCTGGTGGGTGCGCAGGGCTGCTT
>JBAVUZ010000790.1:0-8946 GCA_049697035.1 Candidatus Angelobacter sp.
ACGTTGTGGATACGGGGGAGAGAAAAGAGATGTTCGGTCACGTTGCCCGGCACCTGATCGTCCATGAAAAGCGGATTGGCGGTCCCGGAAACTGTTATGCCGGAAATTTAGATAGCGAAAAGGACGGCTGGTATTTTGATGAAGACGTGCTGCCGGAAGAGGTGCGCTCAAAAAGGGGAATGTCGGGGGCCGTGGTTTTGGGTTTCGCTTCAATAGAAAATCAATCGTGCTCTGACAAGATTGAGACCCATCGCACTGGGCCGCCGACCGGATTCCCACTTAAAGAGGCTACTGTGTGGATGACTGACAATGGGCAGACTGGTGACAGTTACAAGCAAATCGCCAATTTCTCAATTACTACAGAGGTGCAGGAGTTTGTGGAAGCACCGCTGGATCCGGCGCTATTTGATGTTCCACCGCACTTCAAAAAAGTTAAGGAGATTATCGATCCCACGCAGCGGCGGTCGCGGCGCTGACGCATTTTGGGAACGGCTCAAAGCTGAAAAAGGCACATCTTCCACTGATGCTGCGGCAGGCTGCACTCTCGCCAAAAGCTATTTCGCGGTTGTCGTCCATCCATACAGCTTGGCCGCATTGTCATGCAACGCCATATGGGCGAGTTCAAGCGCTCGTTCGCGGGTGATTTCGCCATCCTGCATCATGCCCGTAAGGGCGATAGCCAGCGCCTCGCGTCCGGATTGCGTGGTCTGCCAGCCAATTTCTTCCCAGTTGATTTCCGGGGTGTTGGGATAGAGATCAGTCCCGAACATGATTTTTTCCGGATACCACTCCAGGAAGTCACGCACGATTTCACTCAGCTTGCGAGTGGAAATTAGCCATGTCTGCTCAGAAAAATCGGCGTAGACATTGGGCTTCATCAGGAGATAGTCGACATATTTTGTAAACGGGCCCGCGCCGCCGTGCAGCAGAACGAAGTTGGTCTTACGCAGTGAAGGGTCATTGAGGACCGATTCAAGCAGCGCCGGGTTTGATCCCATCAGCATAAAGTAGCTGCCGCAGCCGCCGCCGGTATGTATGTGCACCGGCAGGCCGAGGCGTCCAGCTTCACGCGCGATATAGCGGAAGAGGAAATTCTGAAGCCGGGTGTAATCGTGCGTAAGGGGAACATCCCCTTTGATGAAATGGGCATAGACCTGATGGACCGACTGAAGAGGTTCAGCGGGGCCAAAATCAAGCGAGCGCAGGTAAGCAGCCTCAAACTTGATGGCCACCGCGCCATTTTTCTTCTGCATTTCCAGCACCGGCGTAATAACTTTAACAACGTAGTCCTGGAGCGTTGGCGGCAGCCCGTCACGGTCTATGTCTTTAAGATAGCGGCGCAGCAGTGTAGTTTCACGCTGAAAGAAGAATTTGCGGTCCGGCGATTCACTGGCCAGGCTGGAATTTTTTAAGGGGAACATCAGTGCGTCGTCAAAGGGAACCCAGCGGAAGCGCGGCGGTTGCAGGCCGCGTCCCAGGGCCACACGGTTGGCCAGTTCGGTTTCAATACCCAGCTGGTCCAGGACCCAGTTGGGATAATTGTCGCCCTGTTCCTGCATCACCTTCTGCTTGGACTGAAGCAGTTCCTTCACATGCTCTGGGCTGCGATCATTGTAGGGATAGTTGTACAAGGCCTTCCATGCAGCGATGTATTGTGGATTGCCCGGGCGCGTGATGGTGGTGGCATCGCTCGGCTCGAGCGGGTCGCAGGGCAGGGCGTCAAAGTCGTCATCTTTTTCACCTGCGGCCACTAACTTCGGCGGATGCGAATGGTTGTCTATGGCCTTGACCTTGTTGATCTCCGCCAGCAATTGCGGGTCGGCGGTTTGCGCGCGAAGCGCGGAGATCAGAAAAAGGCAGACAAGCGCGACAGCGGTTCTCATAACCATGAAAGAGTGTCCTCTGAGCTTGCGCCAGAAGGGTAAACCTCAACAGGCGAGAATGCAAAATCCGGGGACATGGGGCGCGATATTTATTGCTTTCCACCACTCGTAAAGTCCAAAATAGCCCCACTCATACGTGAAGCAGTGGCCTATGAAACCCTGGGGAAGCATTGTGGGCCCGGGCGACGCAAAGAGGGCAGGCAAATGAAAATATCTCAGGAAGATCTAAACTGGGCAGCCGATCAGGGGCTGATCTCACAGGAACAAGCCAATCAATTGTGGGGAGCATTTTCCGGACGGGCATCCACGAGCAGTCCGTTTGACCTGGCGCATGTGGCTTACTACTTCGGCGCTCTGGTTGTGATTTCCGCCATGGGCTGGTTTATGACACTGGGATGGGAACGATTTGGCGGAGGCGGAATATTCCTGATTTCGTGCGTGTATGCCACGCTTTTCGCACTGACCGGAAGAACACTCTGGTACAAGGAAAACCTTGCCGTGCCGGGCGGACTGCTCTTTACCCTCGCGGTATGGATGACACCGCTCGCGGTTTATGGGTTGGAACGCATGCTCGGTTTTTGGCCCGCGTCAGATCCCGGCACCTTTCGCGACTTCCATGAATGGATTCGCGGCAGTTGGATTCTGATGGAACTTGGGACGATCCTAACGGGACTGATTGCGCTTCGTTTCATCCGCTTTCCATTTCTTACGTTCCCAGTCGCATTTGCGCTCTGGTATATGTCGATGGACTTGACGCCACTTGTTGTTGGGAACAATCACTTCACGTGGCACGCGCGGCTCTGGGTCTCAGCTGTGTTTGGGCTGGCGATGCTGTTATTTGCCTATGTGGTCGACCACCGGACGGATGCCGACTATGCTTTCTGGCTCTACCTTTTTGGAGTGATGGCGTTTTGGGGCGGCCTCTCACTGATGGAATCCGGCAGCGAAGTCTCAAAGTTTATTTACTGTCTGGTCAACGTAGGATTGATGGTTCTTTCCGTCTTTCTGGACCGCCGCGTCTTCATGGTTTTTGGCTCTCTGGGAGTCTTCGGATATATGGGACACCTCTCCTGGACCATATTCAAGGACTCGATGGTATTTCCATTTGCATTGACGTTCATCGGAATTCTAGTGATTTATGTTGGTGTTCAATATCAACGCAACCAGCAAAAGATTGCAGAGGCCGTGCTGGGCGTGATACCACCAGGAATGCAAAAACTCCTGCCTCAACATCGAGCGATGCGGAGCCAGGCCCGTAGAGGTATCGGACCGACGTTTATACTTTAGCCTCAAATGAATACCCAACCGGTGATTGCCGTCCAATCCCTGACAAAGACATACGACAAAGTTGAGGCCGTGAAAGGCATCGACTTTCAAGTAGCGGAAGGCGAGGTCTTCGGCCTGCTGGGCCCGAACGGCGCCGGCAAAACCAGCACAATCGAAATACTGGAAGGGCTGCGCCCGCGTACCGGCGGAAACGCCACGGTGCTGGGGTTTGATCCTGACCGGCAAAAACAGCAATTAAAAGACCGCATTGGAGTGTGCCTACAAGCCACCAACCTGCCGGCCAAGATGCGCGTGCATGAAGCGCTGGAACTGTTTGGATCGTTCTATACGCGCAGCCTGAGTTCAGAACAACTGCTGAAGCGGTTGCAGTTGTGGGAGAAGCGCACGGCCTTTTATGAAACGCTTTCCGGCGGACAGAAACAGCGGCTGGCCCTGGCGCTGGCTCTGGTCAACGATCCGCAACTGCTCTTTCTGGACGAGCCGACGACGGGGCTCGATCCGCAGATCCGGCTGGAAATCCACGGGCTAATTGAGGAGATGAAGGCTGAAAAGCGCACCGTGGTGCTGACCACGCATTACATAGAAGAAGCGGAGCGGCTGTGCGACCGGGTGGCGATTATCGACGAAGGCAAGATCGTGGCCATGGGAACGCCGCGGGAATTGCAGCAGCAGAGCAAAGTGCAATCGCGCATCGACATTATTTGCGGCCAGCCCATGAACGCTGCCACATTGCCGCAATGGCCAGATGCAGTGGAAAGCAAGCTGAGCGAAGACGGAAAGTCGCTGACGGTGCATTCGTCGCGCCCGGCGCGGACATTGTTTGAGATCATGAAGTGGCTGGACCAGCAGGGAATGCAACTGGAAGACGTCCATCTGAAACGGCCGACGCTGGAAGACGTGTTTGTGGAGTTGACTGGGAAGAGGCTGAGAGACTAGCAGTCAGCCATCAGCAATCAGCAATCAGTCCTGAAACATCGTTTTAAAACGCAGGTGAGCGGGAACGCCACGAATTGGTAACGAAAGAAACAAAAGAAAAGTGAAGCAATATCTGGCCATCATCGCAATGGACATTAAGCTGGCGCTGCGGCTGCGCGCGGTGATCTTCTTCAATTATCTTTTTCCGCTGATTTTCTTTTTCACATTCGCCACCGTATTAAGGGGGAATGCTGGAGACATGGCGTTTGTTGTAACCATGTCTGTGACTTTGGGCGTGTTGGGCAGCGGCTTCTTTGGGGCCGGCATTCGCGCCATACAGGAGCGCGAACTGGGTATCCTGCGGCGTTATAAGGTCACGCCTATAACACCAGCGCCGCTTTTGGTTGGCTCGATGGTTACGGGCTGGATCATTTTCATCCCGTATATCGTTCTGTTGCTGCTGATGGCGCACTTCATTTATGCCATGCCGCTGCCGGCACACTTCTTTGAGTTGCTGGTCTTCATCTCCCTCGGGTTGATCGCTTTCCGCGCTCTGGGGCTGGTGATTGCTTCTGTTGCCAATACCATGCAGGAAGGCACGATTCTGGTGCAGCTTTTTTACTTTCCCATGCTGTTGCTCAGCGGCGCCACCTTTCCCGCAGAGAGATTTCCAAAGGTGATGAGGATCATCCACAACTTCATCCCGGCAACGTACCTGGTTCAAGGCATGCAAAACATCATGCTGAAAGGACAAAGCCTGATCGGGAAAGAAAACCTGGCCGCGGCGGCCGTGATGGTGCTTACGATTCTGGGTGGGGGGCTGATTTCCATGAAGCTGTTCCGCTGGGAGAAAGAAGAAAAGATTCGCGGCTCGGCCAAACTCTGGGTCCTTACCGTGCTGGCACCATTCTTTGCGATGGGCGTCTGGAAGTGGTTTCACAGCTAAGTTCCGGGAACTCTGGAACACTATCCGGTGTCAATCCCTGCAAATGCAGAGTTGCTGGAAAAGAAGCCGTGTGCTCGCGCTGTTCGCCGTGATTGCTGCGAGTGTGCTTGCGGCGCAGCTTCGGCTGCTACCGGGGACTGGGGAAGCACGGCAAGCTTTTCTCCGGCAATTCGCCGCCGCTGCGCTTGACCGCACGAACCACTCTGTTCGCTATGATCCTGCCTACGTCCGTTTACCGTATCCCGGCGGAGACGTGCCGGCCGATACCGGCGTTTGTACAGACGAGGTGATTCGCGCCTACCGAGCTGTGGGAATCGATCTGCAAAAAGAAGTGCATGAAGACATGGCGTTTAATTTCAGCGCCTATCCCAGCAAATGGGGACGAGGCGAGCCTGACCCGAATATCGACCATCGCCGTGTTCCCAATCTGATGGTATTTTTCAGCCGCAAGGGCGAGAGCCTGCCGGTTACCAGCCGGGCCGAGGATTACGCTCCGGGTGACCTGGTAACGTGGGACCTGGGTGGCGGACTGACGCATATTGGGATGGTGGTGGACAGGAAAGCGCTTTTCACCCGGCGCTATATGATCGTGCACAACATTGGCGCGGGGCCCAAACTGGAAGACGTGCTTTTTAACTGGAAGATCACCGGCCACTACCGGTACTTTGGCCCTGCAGTCGCTGCAAGAGTGAGCGAAAATCCACCGCGAAGAAATTAGCGCTGCCTGAAACCACTGGTGTTGCAAACGCAGAAGCGCCTGAGCCCCAGATATGTCCAGGACTCGATCCGGTGCGGCATTCAGGAAAGGCGTATGATGGACTGGCTCCATCTCCTGAGCCGATCGGATGGTCCCCACACTCGGTTCCGTTTCTCTTTCTCCTGGATCGGCTAAATTTCCGGATCAAAAGGAGGACTATGCGCAACAATTCACCACTCGTCAATGCATGGATTTTCTTGAATGAAGATGAGCCTGCGGGAACGAACTACAACAGCAGCAACAGCAGTTATCAGCAGCTCATCCAGAATAATGTCTATCAATCCGTGGACATCCTGAACATTTGTTTCCTTACGACGCTTCCGACCAGCACGAAAACGGTCCCGCAGGGGGACGGTTCTTCGTATACGCTGTCAACCGGTAACCCGCCACCGTCACATCCCGGAGGGCTGACCAACCAGGATTACATGCAGTACATAGTGCGGGATGCGCGCAAGAACAATCCCAATATCAAAATCGCGGTCACACTGGTGTATGGGCCGGCCTCATCCGATCCCAACAGCAATGGCAGGGCGATTGCCAACATATTCTCCAACAGCAAGGTTTCACCGCAGCAGAACGCCAACAACTTTGCCGCCAACATGATGGCTTACCTGAAAAAATATGATCTCGATGGCTTTGATATCGACTGGGAATCGGAGCTTTCCGATGTGACCACACAGCAGCAGTTCGCGATGGTGGTGAATGCCATAGGCGCCCAGTTCCGGCAGCAAACCGATAAACCCTATTACCTGACACTGTCGCCGGCGGTTGCAACCCATCTGGATGCCGCAGCGGTCAACAACAATATGGATTTTGTGAATCTGCAACTCTATTCTGGATTTACCTTCCCCAGCGATTTTGTGAAGGCGGGAGTGGAGGCGAAATTGTTCGCTTACGGAGCAAAGTTCGAGTCGAATTTTCAAACCGCGAGCGAGGCTTTCCAGGACAATCAAAAGAATTACCACTACAAAATATTTACCTGCTGGCGGTTGAATTCCAACAACTACGTGTTTGAACAACAGCAGCAGCAGAGTCTGTATAAACTGGTGTTTCCAACAGCTGCCAGGAAATCACATGCGGGCTAAACGCCTTAAAGCCAGCAGACACCTGGGTTAAGTAATTGGGGGGCCGTGAAAGGCCCCCTTTCCACAAGCTGCAGCCCTTCAAAGAGGGATGAGAAGCATTCAATCCGGCGACAAAACATAAAGATCCATGCACATGATGCAAGTCACAGACCGGCGTGATGTGCGGGAAATAGACTTTTGCAACAAGGTAGAAGGTGCCCGTCCGATGCGCACTACTCGTCCGAAGCGTGGCAGCAACGCGAGGCGCGGTTGGCAAGTCTAAATGATTTGGAGTATAAAGAAATGTTGCGCACAGAGCCGCTTCCAACACTAGAGAAGCCAGAAATCAGCGACAGGAAAACCATGTCAACCAGCACAATCACAAAAGGTCTAGAAGGCGTAGTTGCGGCCAGTTCCGGCGTCTGTTATATCGATGGCGATGCCGGTGTGCTCGCCTATCGCGGCATTGATATTCACGAACTGGCGGAAAAATCCACGTTTGAAGAAACCTGCTATCTGCTGTGGTTTGGGCGGCTGCCCAAGGCGGCAGAATTGGCCGATTTGAAACAGAAACTGGGCGCCGAACGGAAAGTGGATCCCGCCATCTACGACATGTTGCGGCGCGTCCCGAAAACGGCCACGCCCATGGAAGTGCTGCGGACGGCCGTTTCCGCGCTGTCGTTTTACGACGCGGAAGCAGAGAAGATCGATCACGACGCCAATGTTCGCAAGTCAATCCGCCTGACCTCGCAAATTGCCATGATCGTGGCCGGCTATGACCGCATCCGCAAAGGCAAGAACGTTGTCGATCCTGACCCAACGATTTCACACGCGGCGAATTTTCTGCTGCAACTGAATGGCGAGAAGCCCACGCCAACTGCGGAAAGAGCGTTGGATGTTGCGCTGATCCTGCATGCCGACCACGAACTAAACGCCTCAACTTTTGCGGCCCGAGTAACCGCAGCCACGCTTTCTGACATGCATTCGGCCATCACCAGCGCGATCGGCGCGCTGAAAGGCCCGCTGCACGGCGGGGCCAATGAAGCGGTGATGCGCATGCTGTTTGAGATCGACAAAAAAGGCGAGGACCCGGTGGAGCATGTGAAGAACATGCTGGCCAACAAGAAAAAGATTTCCGGCTTTGGCCATCGCGTCTACCACACGGAAGATCCGCGGGCCACGCACCTGCGCCAGATGTCGCGCGACCTGGGCCGTTCGGCGAATCCCAAGTGGTATGAGATGTCGGCCAAGATTGAGAAATATATCAAGGACGACAAGCAGCTCAACGCCAACGTGGATTTCTATTCGGCTTCCACCTACACCACGCTTGGACTGGACGTTGATTTGTTTACGCCGGTGTTTGCCGTGTCCCGCATCAGCGGCTGGGCGGCGCACGTGATTGAGCAGCTCGACGACAACCGATTGATCCGCCCGCGCGCGGATTACATTGGCCCGGCGTATCCGAATAAGTACGTACCGGTGGAGAAGAGATAGCTTTTTTCCGAAGCCCCGAAGCGTAGCGAGGGGCCCTATAGTTCGCAAATGATTTGAAAGGACCGCGATTCTCGTGGTCCTTTCTTTTTCAAATTGTTTCTGACATCTTCCGAACAGATTATCCGTTAGTTTGAGCGGCGTTGCTATAGGGTTCCCTCGCTGCGCTCGGGATTTCAGAAAAGCGTAAAATAGACCCATGCGCCGCGTTTACCTTGATAACAATGCCACCACTCCCGTCCTGCCGGAAGTGTTTGAGGCAATGCGGCCCTTCTACCTGGAGCAGTTCGGCAACGCGTCGTCAATTCACCACTATGGGCAGCACGCGCGAGCGGCGGTAGAAAAAGCGCGAGCAGCGGTGGCGGCGCTGGTGAATGCGCGTCCGGCGGAAATTGTTTTTACCAGCGGCGGCACTGAGGCCGACAACCTTGGCATTTTTGGGCTGGTGCAGCGCGGCGACCACGTTATTACTACCGCCATCGAGCACAGCGCGGTCATGAATTCCTGCAAGCGGCTGGAGCAGATGGGATGCGAAGTCACTTTTGTTCCAGTCGGCGCCAGCGGAGAGATCTATGCCGGGAATGTTGAAGCGGCGTTGCGCCC
>JBAVUZ010000791.1:0-15027 GCA_049697035.1 Candidatus Angelobacter sp.
CACATGGCTCGGTCTTGATGTGGGTTCAGACATTTATCTGGCCAACGCCATGGCGCGAGAAATTATTAACTCCGGACTGGCGAACACAAAATTCATTGAGCATGCCACCAGCGGATTTGAAGCCTATCGCGATCACGTGCAGAAGTTCACGCTGGAGCGCGCCGAGTGCGAAACCGGAGTTCCAGCGGCGGCCATCAAGCAGGTGGCACGTGCATATGCCGGCGCGGGACGGGCGCAACTTTGCTGGACCCTTGGAATCACCGAGCACCACAACGCTGTGGACAATGTGGTCGCGCTGATCAATCTGGCGCTGCTCACCGGCCATGTGGGGCGATACGGTAGCGGTGTCTGTCCTTTGCGCGGACAGAACAATGTGCAGGGCGGCGGTGATATGGGCGCTATCCCGGATCGGCTGCCCGGCTTTCAACACGTTGAAAATGACGAACTGCGCGGCAAGTTTGAAAAAGCGTGGGGAACAAAAATTCCGGCAACGAAGGGCTGGCACATCAGCCACATGCTGGACGCGATGGAGCGCGGCGAACTGACAACGCTTTATTGCCTGGGCGAAAATCCCGCTGATTCCGAAGCTGACCGCCATCGCGCGCTCAAGCTGCTCAGCGGGCTGGAATTTATGGTGGTGCAGGACCTCTTCTACACCAAGACCGCCGAGTTGGCAGATGTCGTTCTGCCCGCTTCCGCCGGATGGTGTGAGAGTGAGGGCACTGTCACATCGAGCGAGCGTCGCGTGCAGCGCGTAAGGGCTGCTGTTCCCATGCCGACGGGTGTGCGCGACGATACGGAAATTATCTTTGATCTTGCCCGTCGCTTGGGCCACAACTGGGGTGAGCCGAAAGCAGAATGCATCTGGAATGAATTGCGGTCGCTTAGCCCTATGAATGCAGGAATGAGCTATGCGCGGCTGGAAGAGCATGGTGGCATGCAATGGCCCTGCTATGACGAGCAACATCCCGGCGAAATGTTTTTGCATGGCCGGCTGTGGCACGATCCGTTGATTGGCCCTCGCGCTCCATTCAACGTGGTGGAGTCCGTGGATCCTGTGGACGCGCTTGATCCGCAGTTTCCCATTCGACTCACTACCGGCCGGCGGCTTGATTCATACAACACCGGCGTCCAGAGCGGATGGCTTAACTCACCGCTGCGTCATGAGGAAGCCATCGACCTGTCACCCGCGGATGGTCGGCAGTACAATCTGCACGAAGGTGACAAGGTGCGAGTAACTTCGCGTCGAGGTTCGGTGGTCGCGCCGGTACGATTTGATTCCGGCCTGCGTCCTGGACTTGCATTTCTTACCATGCATTTTCCTGATCAGGTCGCCACCAACGACCTCACTATTGACGCGGTTGATCCCAGGTCCGGGACCTCGGAGTTTAAGGCCACCGCGATCCGAATTGAAAAGTGCTTGGAGCAATAATTGGACCTTCATCTCACGGGCGACCGTCCCACATCTGAAGAAAAAGCCGCTGTTGATTTTGAATTGGGTGGCGCACCGGAATCCGTCTGGGAAGGCGGCGCGCCCGACGTGGAAGCCGATACTCGCTCTGCGAACGGCGGCAACCAGAAAGCCGAATCGCAGCGCCACCTATTGTTGCCAGTGCTACATGCCATCCAGAACCGTATTGGCTGGATCAGTCCTGGAGCCATGAACTACACCGCGCTTCGGCTGGATGTGCCGCCCGCGGAAGTTTACGGCGTGGCTTCTTTCTACGGAATGTTTTCGCTTCAGCCGCGTCCTTCGGTTGTGGCCCATGTGTGCGATGACATTGCCTGCATGACGCGTGGTTCTGAAGAACTTTGCGACCAATTGGATACGCGGTTGGGGCCTGAAAATTTGCCGTGTGCCGGCGGGCGCGCGATGTGGGTACGCAGCAATTGCCTGGGACTGTGTGAACGCGCGCCGGCTGTGCTGGTGGTGAAGGCCGGGCAGAAACCGCAGCAGCGCGTCCTGGCGCCGGCCACTACGGACCGCGTGCAATCGATGATCAACGACGCCGCGAATGATGTGATGCCCGCCGCGCCCGACGTTCTGAATCCTCAGCTTTCCGTGCCGCAGGAAGGTTCGCCAAAACTGGTCCTGCTGCGCCGTGTGGGTAAGAACAATGCGCCGGAGCTTGACGGTTACCAGAGGCTTGGCGGTTATGAAGCGTTGCACAAGGCATTTGATCTTGGCCCTGAAGGCGTGCTGCGTGAGATGAACGCATCCAAGCTTTTGGGGCGCGGGGGCGCGGCTTTTCCCGCGGCAAAGAAGTGGGAAGCTCTGCACATGCAGCGCGACCTGCTGAAAGCAAACCCCGGGCGCAAACATTATTTGATCTGCAATGCCGATGAATCCGAGCCCGGCACGTTCAAAGACCGGATAGTTATGGAAGGCGATCCGTTTGCCGTTCTGGAAGGCATGACGATTGCCGCGCTCGCCACCGGGGCCGAGCGTGGCTACATCTACCTGCGCGGAGAATATCCGCTGGCGGCGCAACGCCTGGCTGCGGCCATTGAAGCTGCGCGATGGGAAGGTTTTCTCGGCCAGAATATTCTTGGCAGCGGCCTGAGTTTCGATATCGAACTCCGCCGCGGCGCGGGCGCTTACATCTGCGGTGAAGAAACCGCTCTCTTCAATTCCATTGAGGGACATCGCGGCGAACCGCGCAACAAGCCGCCCTTTCCCACGCAGGCCGGCCTCTTTCGCCAGCCGACTGTTGTCAATAACGTGGAAACGCTTATCAATGTTCCGGTCATCATCAATCAGGGCGGCGCGGCGTACGCCCGCATTGGCACTGATGCTTCGGCTGGACCTCGGCTATTTTGTCTTTGCGGGCACGTTGAGCGCCCTGGAATTTATGAAGCGCCCATGGGCACCACTCTTCGCCAGTTGCTGACCATGGCGGGTGGCGTCGCCGGCACCGGACGTTTACAGGCGATTCTGCTGGGCGGCGCAGCCGGGACATTCATTTCGCCCAAAGAGATTGATGTTCCACTTACGTTTGAAGGCACGCGGGCCATCGGCGCCACGCTGGGTTCCGGCGTGGTGATGCTGTTGGATGACAGCATTAACCTGAAGCGCATACTCCTGCGCATCGCCGCATTCTTCCGCCATGAAACCTGCGGACAATGCGTGCCCTGCCGCGTCGGGGTGGTGCGCCAGCAGGAAGCGTTGCAGCGCCTTGTCGATAACCGTCCTCTTGGATCGAAGGCCGATGAGCTTGTGATGCTGAAAGAGATGGCGCAGGCCATGCGTGATGCCTCCATCTGCGGACTGGGACAAACGGCTGCCAGCGCGCTGGAATCCGCATTGCAAAGGTGGAATGTATTCGCATGAAACAGATGATGCCAGTCCCGACGAAAGCAGCAGAGCAGGAATTGGCACCCACGCCTCTCAAGCCAATTCCGCCCGGTCCTGTGCCGCAAGCACCGCCGCCGCGCGAGCGCCGGATGATCGAGATCACCATCGACGGCCAACCGGTTTCAGTGCCGGAAGGTTCAACCATTCTTGAAGCTGCGCGCAAGCTCGGCATTGATACGCCGACGCTCTGCTTCCTTGAAAGCCTCACGCCGGTCAATGTCTGCCGGGTTTGTGTGGTGGAGATGGAAGGCTCGCGCACGCTGGTTCCCGCATGCTCACGCAAAGTGGAGCCAAAGATGGCCATCAAGACGGACTCAGAGCGCGTGCGCCTGTCGCGCAAGATGGTGCTGGAATTTCTGGCGTCATCGGTGGACGTTTCAACCGCCCCGCAATTTGCCGGCTATATGGAACGCTATGATGCAAAGCCGGAACGCTTTGGCCGCAATGCCGACACGGTGGAGCAGCCCATCAAGATCGATAATGATCTCTACGTACGCGACTATTCAAAATGCATTCTCTGTTACAAGTGCGTGGAAGCCTGCGGCGTAGACGCGCAGAACACTTTTGCCATCGCCGTCTCTGGGCGCGGGTTTTCAGCTTCGATTGCTACTGAGTTTCAGGTCCCACTGCCTGAATCGGCCTGCGTCTATTGTGGCAACTGCATTGGCGTCTGTCCCACCGGCGCGTTGATGTTCAAAAGCGAATACGATATGCGCCAGGCAGGAACGTGGGACGAATCGCGCCAGGAGCAGACAACGACAATCTGCCCTTATTGCGGTGTCGGCTGCAATCTTACCGTGCATGAGCAGGATGGTGAGATAGTGAAAGTCACCTCGCCGCTGGACCACTCGGTGACACACGGCAATCTCTGCATCAAGGGCCGGTTCGGCTGGCAGTTCGTGCAGATCGAGCCCGCAGGGAACGGCAAGGACCAGGGCTGAGCCAACTGCCTACTTCGCGGTTTGGTCCACGCGCGCATTTGCCTGCGGAAGATTATCAGCTTTGAATTGATACACGTTTTGGTCTGACGTCAGGACCATGAGCGTCTTGCCATCTGCAGTAAAATCGGCGTCGGATATTCGCGAAGGAAAGCTGTAAGAGGCCATGGACTGCAACGTCGTCGTATCGTACATCTCGCCCATGCCGTGACCTGTCTGAACCAGCATGCGATCTCCGCTCGGAGATACGGCCCAGAAATTGCCTTGCATCTTGCCCCGCTGTTGCCCGGATTTAAGCGAATAAACAAGCGTACGATTGAGAGAATCGGCAACAAGAACCATGTCCCCGACAGTGACGGCCCCTCGTACCCGGAACGAAAGCTTTCCGGTATCCACCAGCACGGCTCCCAGCGGCTTGCCCGTAGTTGCCTCGAAGGCCTGGAGAAGATAGGCATCGCGCTTAGAGTCGATGGTATTCAGGGTGGCATTGACGCCGGGGTCTTCCTTAGCCGCAGCCTTAATGCTGTCCCAGTCTCCTATCACCAGGGTAAGAATGTTCGGGGTGCAAAAGAACCTCGGTAACGCTTTGCCGATCTTCCTCTCCCACAAAAGCGTATTGGTCCGCACGTCGTGAACCTCCAACACGGAATTGCCGTGGAGGAAGAGGTTTTTATTGTCCTTGTCTTTTTCCGAACGCAGCCGAATCAAGACCCGACCCTGCTGCCACACGCGCTTTTCATCGACCTCAAACGCATACAGCTTTTTGCCGCCTTTGCTTGCCGGGTCGAACTGGAAGACGCGCGAGGGAACTTCTTCCTGTTGGGGAAACTTGGCGAACATCTGCCCCTGGTCAAAGAAAGCCCCTTCAAAGCCCTGGGTGAAGAATACTCGCTCTCCGGAGTCGAGCTGCCAGAGTGAGCCGCGAGTGCCACCGGAGACGGCCAGCCATTTGCCGTCAGAAGAAAAAGACGACGTCCGCGAGCCCGCCAGAGGGCTGTCCGGCAGTTGTACGAGGGCGAGGCGTTTCTGGTCCGCCGCATTGAAGAGGGCAATCGCTCCACTGGACAACTCCGCGGCAAAAACCTGGCCATGAATCGCAAAGCCGGGATTTTTGAAAGCTTTCGTAACTTTCTTCGCGCTCAAATCCACGATGCCCACCGGGAAAGTGCCTGCCGGCCGCATCAGCAGGTAGTCGCTCTGGCTGGTGCTGCTGAGTTTGCCGTAAGCATTCAACTTGAATTCGTCAACTTTCTCGCCGGAAGGGAAGCGGGCCCGGACCAGCTTTGGAGAATTGACGCCACCTGCCACGCCGGCGATTTCCCCGGGAGAGACAAACGCAAACGTATATTGGAGAAGCTCATGAATGCGTGACGGGAGATGCACTTCAGCATTGGATTTGAAATCGTAGGCCAGCGAGGTTGAGTAATGCCCGATCACGAAGTAGCGGCTGTCAGGTGAGAAACGTATTCCGAAAATCGATGTCGGCTGCCCCAGGGCGCGGGCCATCCCCAGCGAGAAAGCCTCTGTCCAATAGGGCGAGTAAAATTTTCTGCGTGAATAGACCACTTTATTAGTGCTTACCTCGATGAGCTGGAGGCCAAATTCGAAGTCATCTGACAGATCCACACAGGCCACGTATTCGCCGGAAGGAGACAGGCTGCTTTGAAAGCAGTCAGGTACGGTCAGGGCATGGAGCGATGTCCTTTTCTGGGTGGCAATGTCCCACTTCTCAACACGAAGTTCTTTGTCATAGAACACCACGCCGCTTGAGTCTGGCGAGAACTGCGCGGCATGCGCGTCAGAAGCATCAATGCGGAAGACATTGGCGAGCGGCTCGCGCGTGAGAATGAATACGCTGCCGTCATCCTGCGCAAGCAGGTATTTTCCGTCTGCGCTGAATTGAATGTTGTAGATGTCGCTTCTGAGGGGAGGCTGCAGCGGTATTTTCCGAATCAGTCCCGGCAACTCTTCCTTCGCCACCAGCCTTTTTGAAGCGAACACCTCCTGCTGCCATTTGGCAAAGTGGGCAGCGTCCGGCGGGCTGGAGGTGATGCAACTTGCCGGCATGGGTGAAGAGTTCCTGATGATTTCCCTGAGGCGTTTGGATTCAAAGCTGGTGGTGCCGAAGAAATCCGACCAGAAACCGCCCGTTTTGCCTTTGGTCTGCAAGGAACGATCGGTAAATTCGACGAAGTTTGCGGGATCGTAGCCTGCCCTGGTCATGGCATAAAGGCCAACGCGGTCGGCAATCAGTTGTTCCTCACGAGAGCGCTTTGCGCCGCCTCGCTCTTTGATTCTGGCAGCGTTGTCTTTGAAGAAGTTCCACTTGCTGATCACATCCTGACGATCGCCCAAGTGAGTGACTCCCAGTTCGCGTAACCAGCCTGACACCTGAATGGCAGCCTGATGAGTCGCCGCATGGCCAATTTCATGGCCGATCAATGCCGAAAGCTCGGCTTCATTTTGAGTGAAGGCGATCATTCGGCGATGGATATAAATCCTGCCGCCGGCCACGCCAAAGGAGTTCAATTCCGGAGAATCAATAATGACGAAGTGATAATGGACCGCCGTGGGAGGCAGTTGCGCCAGCAGCCGCTCACCCAGTTTTTGGAGATAGCCGTCCGGATCTTCAATCACATTGAAGTCACGGCGCACCTCCTGGTCCATCGTATCGCCGAGCCATTCTTCCTGCTGCTCACTGAATAGATTAGGCTCGTTCACTATCCTGTTAAAAACCGGCATGGCGCACGGACCTTGCGCCGTTGGCGCGGCCTGCTGGGCGATGCCACGCAAACCTGAAATAAGAAGAAAGAAGCAAACGAGCAAGAGGACGCGGCATCGTGCCATGTTGGATCCTTTGAGCCAGCACTCGAACTTGGCCCTAGAGTCTATCCAAAGTCCTTGCCCAAATCGATAAGAAAGATCTCTAGTTTGGTCTAGCTGCGCGAAAGCAAACTATCCAGCTTTTACCTTAGCCAGATAGTCGCGTATTCGCCTGGCATTGGCCCCCACGTCGCTCTTGCCGATGCGGGACAGCGAGCGGACATCAACGCGGCTGCCGCTTCCATCGGCGGTAACCCGGACCACAACGTCATCCTTGAAGCCGAACCAGAAAGTAGTTGCTGTGGCTTCAATACGGCCTTGCGCTGGATCGGTGATGATCACGTCCCATTTCATATCTTTGGCTGCGGCTGCGGCGCGATCAAAGGCCTGCGCGGAAGGCACATCGAGATGCAGCGGGCCAATGTCAGGATAGGTTTCCTTCTGTAACTCGGCTGTCTTGGCGTCATAGTCAGTGGAGTTTGGGGCCTTGGCTGCCGCGCGCAACGGCAACACGGCAACAAACTGCGGCGGATTGTCACGGTCCGTGCTTACATCGTGAATGGGAGAGTGCCGCGCGGTATTGATGCTTTTGAGCGGCATGCCGGCGGCGATCACGCCCAGAACCAATCCGGCAACCGCCATGCCTTTGCTGCCGGAGCGCATTAGGCCAATAATGGAAGTCAGCACCGCGATAACGCCGAGAAACAATGCAGCGGGAATGACGATGCGCAATGCCGTGGACAAGCCCAGCGCGTGCGCGCGATAGAGAGGGCCATCCACAACCAACAGTATGCAGCCCAAAAGGCCGCTCCAGAAACCTATGACTGCAAGGGAAGACACAGTGCCAGAGCTTTCCATGGAACTCTCCTCAGAAATTCGACACATCCATGATATTGCAAATGCTGCAGGAAAGTATTTTCGTGAGCTGGCTTAACGCCGCCGATGCTTAAAGGTGCGCCTGCCCTGTGCGTAGTCGGCTACGGTCTGGCCGCTGCCGTGGAGTTTGTATTTGTACGTGAGCAAACCCTCCAGGCCCACCGGCCCGCGGGCGTGAAGCTTGCTGTTGCTGATGCCCAGCTCAGCGCCCAGGCCATAACGGAAGCCATCGGCAAAGCGGGTTGAAGCGTTGTGGAAGACGCTTGCGGCATCGATTTCATCCATAAATAGATCGGCAGCGCGATCGTCTTGAGTCAGGATGCTTTCCGTATGGCGCGAGCCGTAATGGTTGATGTGCTCGATGGCTTCATCCATGTCGCTTACGATCTTTACTGTAATTTTCAAATCGCCATACTCGGTGTGCCAGTCTTGTTCAGTCGCGGGGAGGACTGCGCTGTTCGGCAGCAAACTGGTTGTGCGAGAGCAGCCGCGGACTTCGACTCCGGCTGATTGCAACGCGCCGACGAGTGTCGGCAGAAATTCCTGCGCGACCGATTGGTGCACTAAAACTTTCTCCACGGAATTGCATGCAGCAGGATATTGGATTTTGGCATCGACAATCACATCCTTTGCCGTTTTGAGATCGGCGGCGGAATCGACATAGATGTGGCAGATGCCGCTGCCGTGGCCGAGGACAGGTATTCGGCTGTGCTGGAAGACGTAGTTCACAAATTCCGTCGATCCGCGGGGGACCACCAGATCAATATCGCGGTCCATTTCAAGAATGCGCGCCACGTCAGCGCGGTCAGTAAGGGCGCAAATCGCGGGTCGCAATGACGGGCTGACAGCGCTGAGCGCTTCATGCCAAATGGAAACGAGGACGCGGTTGGTCTGCCGCGCTTCAGCGCCGCCTTTCAGCACCAGACCATTGCCGGTTTTGATGGCCAGCGAGCCGACTTGCGGCACCACATCCGGCCGCGATTCAAATATGACTGCCACAACACCAAGAGCACAAGACACTTTTTGCAATGTGAGGCCATCGTCGAGCTCCGTGGTAGAAAGCACGCGGCCCAGCGGATCTTCCAGCCTGGCAACATCGCGAACCTGCCTTGCCATGTCCCTGATGCCGGCAGAGGAAGTCTTCAGCCGCTTCAGCAGCGCGGCAGATGCCGTGCCTGCGGCGAGCTCGCGCTCAAGCGCTTCGCAGTCTTCCCGATTCGCCATGAGAATGTCAGCCTCGCGCTCTTCCAGAAGATCAGCAGCGACAAGCAGGATCTGGTTGCGCTGGTCATCAGAAAGTCGTGCTAATTCACGCGAAGCCCGACGCGCCGCCTGCACCTGCGTTGCAATGGATTCGGGATTTTTAGTTTCCGCTGCGCTGGACATTCGCTTCCTTGGCTGAGAGGATCAAAAAGTTTTCGCGGCGTACCAGCACGCCACGCCTGCTCTCTCCGGACGAAAGCAATGACTGAAGCTGCTGGCTGCCGAGCTCGGCAATCCCTTTCCCAATGATATTCCCTTCGGGGGCGAGCACGGCAATCACCTGCCCGGCAGAAAATTCGCCTTCACACGCCGTAACGCCTGAGATCAGCAGGCTGGCCTGCCGATGCAGGAGGGCTTTCGCCGCATTGGCATTGATGGTGGCCTGGCCACGCACAGTGGTGGCAAACGCCAGCCAGCGCCGCTTGCCTGCCATGCGCGATCCGGGGAGAAACAGCGTGCCCACTTCTTCACCTTGAAATATTCGTTCGAGAATGCCGGGAGTTTTTCCGTTGGCGATTACCACCATGCCTCCGGCCTGCATGGCGATTTCGGCTGCATCCAGCTTGGCGGTCATGCCGCCGCGTCCGGTGGCCGACGTGCCGCGAGCCGAGTCGCGAATTGCGGCAGTAATTTCGGTGACCATGGTTACGACCGTGGCATTCGCCAGATCGCCATTGGGGCTGTAAAGAAGGCCGTCAACGTTAGAGAGCAGGACGAGAGCGTCAGCATCGAGCTTGCTGAGAACGAGCGCGGCGAGGCGATCGTTGTCGCGGAAGACCGGCGCCTCCTCGGTGTAAATATTGGTGACGGTATCGTTCTCATTCACGATCGGCACAGCGCCCAGCTTCAGCAGGCGTTCAAAAGTCTGGCGCAGGATGCTATAGCGCTTGAGGTCGCTGAAGTCGTCTTCGGTTACAAGCACCTGCGCGACTTTGATGCCGTGCGGACGAAACGATTCCGCGTAAGCCTCCATCAGCTTGCACTGGCCCACCGCCGCGCATGCACGGGTGACGCTGGCATCTTGGAGCCGGCTGCGATGGATTCCCAATTCGGCCGCGCCCAGCGTTACCGCGCCGGAACTGACCAGCACTACCTGGCGGCCTTCTTTAGTTAGCTGGGCGATGCTATTGGCAAGCGCGGCGGTTTGCAGCGGATCAAATTCGTTCGCGCTGTTGCACACCACTCCGGTGCCGACTTTGATGACAAGGCGGCGGGCGTTCACCAGCAGCGCGCGATGATTGATCGATCCGTCATTCATTTTTGTCGCTGCGCTCCAAACCGGCGGAGAGTCTCGCTCATCGTCTGCATCTTCTTGCTCCTGAATCACGCCGCTCGGCGCGCGGGCGGCCTCACGGCTGAGTGCCTGTCACTGCGCTCCAAACCGCCGGCAAGTTTCGCTTAATCGGGTGCCTTGTTCCCGCTTCTTAACAAAAACCCCGCTGCATGTCGGCAGCGGGGGAGGCGTTGTTTGATTACTTAAAACTCTTCTAACTCATAGCCCCCAGCCGCCGATGTGCGCATGTGGGCACGGCGGACAACAACACGGCATTGGAGAGCCAGAGGACATCATCACGAGCGAACTATAACCCGCAAAGATGCGCGAGGCAAGCTGATTAGGAAGATTAATGTGAACTAGGACGCTCGACGAGAGTCACAGTCCGGCGGCCCAAAACGGGACGAAGAAAACGATGTTTAGCTTCTTTAAATTGACCACTTTGATACCCAGTTCGTGGGGTGAAAACTTTCGTTTTGCCTTTTTGGCGAACGCTGCTAAACTCTTTTTCGCATTCCACCCCTTTGGCCCCAATTTACTTTGGAGGGCTATTTCCACGCTTAGGCATTGCTTTGCCTTTTTAGATTGATGAAGGGAAGCCGCTACGTTCATCCGCACTGACCAGAGCGATTGGCAATAGATTGTTATTTGTTACAGGGAATTTTTCCCAGAATGCGTTGTATTTAGCGAAGAGAGATCTTCCTTTTTCTTTTCAGGCAGCCACGTAATTTTTCATTTTGAACCGGTATACCGGCAGGAAGGATATTTATGGCAGTAAACCTCACTACGGGCACTACGAACACGGTCATTTTGGAGCCTCTGCCTCCTATGGTTTCGACGCTCGCGACGGTAGATAGCGCCTTCTACGGCACCGACAGCCAAGGCGATCCGAAGGCAGCTGACGTCGCCGGAGACGGCAAGTCGGTGTCCTTCAAGGTGCTCGCAGATGTGAATCCGCTGGTGATTAACCTGGTATCTCCGAACCCAAATGATGAAATTGTACAGCTGTCGCAGGGAGGGAGAGTTGTCGGAAATCCAGTTGTGAATCAACACAAAGCTCCATTCACGATTTTCGTCAACGGGACCTAAGTTCTTTAGGATTCTCTAAAGCCAAAAAATCAGTTGTGCCGAGGAATAACCATGCCACGCCAATTCGCGTATTTGAAATTACTGCTAGTGATGTGCCTGTTCTATAGGGTTTCAATCGCTCAGGGAAGTGCACCGCAGCCTGCCTCGACACCGTTCGATGTGACGCCAGAGGAAACAAGAGTCTGCAACGAGCACAACTACGGTCATGTCCGCTGCCTGTTGCTGGCGCTCGAGTTTCGTCGCACGCATGAGTTGCAAACGTCCGCCAGCGCGGTGAACCTCGATACTCCGTTTGCGCAGACTGACGATTTTGCTGCCAGAGTGGCTCCCAAAGCCCTGTTAAAACTGCTTGAATCGAGCGTGGTGCAGCAGACGGCGCGACAGGTTTTATCCACTAGCGCGGCGAACACCCAGATAGGTGGTGCGCCAACGGCGACGGGATCAACCAATCTGGTTTCCAAGCCAACCACCACAGATTTTATTTCTGCGGCGGCGGAGTCGGGAGCCTTTACCGATACCATCAATGGCACCACGATGACCATCCAAGCCAATGCTCTTGGGCTTACCAAGTACTTTTACAATAAGCCGATTTTCGAGCAGTGGCGGTCCCGGTATGCTGACGTTATCCAACCTCTCTCATTTACGGTTACGCTGAACGTTGCTCAGACGGGCTCGACCAGCGCAACGACGACAGCACCTGCGAATCCATCGACTCCCGCCTCGATCACGTCAGTGCTTCTTCCAACCAACAATGCATCTTTTTCTTCATTTGGCGTGAACTACTCGGTTCACCGTCCGTACAGCCCTCAAGACCCGAAATTTCTTACGAGTTGGAAATCGGCTTTGACTTCGAATCACGCCGCCCTTCAAGATGCCGGCAAGAGGATTGCAGCTGACGTCTACAAGCTCTTTCCTCAAGACGTCTTCAAAGATATCCAAAAGAAGATGCAAGGTACGGGGCCGCAACCGGAAGAGGGTACGCCCATGGCCGACTGGCATCGCGATGGAACTGCTGCTGAGCAGGCCGGGAACTTTGACGCATTCGTGACAGCTTATTCGACCTATGAAGATAAATATGCCCAAGCGTTGTTGGATTCGCCGGATGCACCCAAGAATCTACTGGCTCTGTCTCAAGCCATCGATGCGTTCACTCAAGTTGTCTACAACGTCCTCGATGATGCCAGAGGCAAACCACTTGCCACCCTCAGCTATCTTTATTCCACTCCGCAGGACAAGCCGGCGACCCACAGCTTCACTGCGGTGGTTTCATACCTCTTCAAAGGCGATGACCCCAAGAAAAGGACCCCGCTGACCGGAGCGCAGCTTACGGCAAACTTCACCACGTCGATCTACGCCTCGTTGCCTGCAGGGGCCGCATATGGCAGGCTGCGCGATTTCCAGCTCTCGGGCGAGTTTGACAAGCCGTTTGGAGGAACTCCGGACGAGCCCCGCGGGACATGGAGCCTGGCGGGATACGGCCAGTATCAGTACGATCCGACGGTGCTCACCATCACGGCAGGAAACCTGGTACCGGGAACCAATATTCCTCTGCCCGGCGATGCCCAGGTGTTGCTGGGGACCGCGGGCTGGCTTGCGGTTGCACAGGGCAAGCTCGTCATCAACCTGAAAAAAGGGTTGAGTATCCCCGTGGCTGTGAAGTGGTCTAACAAGACTGATTTACTAAAAGGCGATGATGTGCGAGGGCAGGTAGGGCTCAGCTACGACCTATCGGCGTTATCGAAACTGATCTCACCGGCGAAAAACTAACCCAGATCACAAATCATCAAATTCCGCTGGGCCCACTTCCACTGGGCCCAGCGTACAAGTAGAGGATCCAGTCTCTCCCCATGTTGTTATTCACGGCTGTCGCCATGGCCCGTATATGCAAGTTTATTGACCCAGTCCAAGCGTAAAGTTCTGCTAAGATCCCACCAATTCATTAGCCTTGCGAATTAACCATCCTGACAATTATTAACCCCTGTCTTACCTGCTGTTTACGCCGAGGCCCGTTATTCCGGGTTTGCACCTACAGAGGTCGGAGACGCGGCCTGGGGGTTGGAAGATGAAATTCTTAAAAAACAAATGGACGATTATTGGCGTGCTTCTGGCGGCCATTGGGCTGCTGACGGCCTTTAAGTATGAGAGCAAAAACACGCCGCAATATTTCACGGAGAAGGTGCAGAAGGGCGACATACAAAACGTCGTCCAGGCGACGGGCACGATCAATGCCGTGACCACGGTGCAGGTGGGCTCTCAGGTGTCTGGAACCATCCAGACGCTGGCGGCGGATTTCAACTCGCACGTGAAGAAGAACCAGGTGATCGCGCAGATTGATCCGTCACTATTTCAGGGAGCGCTGTTGCAGGCGAAGGCCGACCTGGCAGATGCGCAGGCGAACCTGATTGCGGCTAAGGCCAATCTGGACAAAGCGCAGGCAACTGCGGCGCAGGCCAAGCTGGATTTCAATCGCTATACCACGCTGGCGCAGGAAGGCGTGGTGCCGACGCAGCAAGTGGATACGGCGCGCGCAACTTCACAGAGCGCGGACGCAGCAGTGGGCGCGGCGAAGGCGCAGGTAACGCAGGCCGGCGCGCAGGTGCAGCAGAAGTCCGCCGCTGTGACTGTGGCGCAGACCAATCTTGACCACTCCACCATACGGTCTCCGATTGACGGCACGGTGATTGCCCGCAGCGTTGATGTGGGCCAGACCGTAGCGGCGTCATTGCAGGCTCCAACGCTTTTCACCATCGCACAGGACCTGACCAAGATGCAGGTTTACGTGAGCACCGATGAGAGCGATGTGGGCACGATTCACACCGGCCAGGAAGTCAGCTTTAAGGTGGACGCGTTTCCTAAAGACTTTTTTAAGGGAAAAGTTTCCGCGGTGCGCCTGAACGCCACGACCGTGCAGAACGTGGTGACCTATACCACGATCGTGGACTTTGATAACCCGGAGATGAAGCTGTTTCCGGGCATGACGGCTTATGTGACGGTCCCTGTCGCCACGGCGACGGATGTAGTGAAAGTCCCGAACGGGGCACTGCGCTTTACTCCGGAACTGACGGCAGATCAGATCAGCGCTTTGTACCAGAAAGCCGGCATTGCGGCAAGCGGCGCTGGACGCAAAGGCGGCAAGGGTGCGCAGCAGGCTTCTGGGCAGCAGGCGTCTACCGCAGTTGTGTGGAAGTTGAATGCGGACAAGTCAGTTGAGCCCGTGCAGATCAAACTGGGCATTACGGACCACACCACGACGGAAGTGGCGCAGGTGATGAAGGGCTCGCTCAATCCGCAGGACCAGGTGGTAACTGGTTCGGCGGCGGCCAACAAGACTGCTGCTGCGACGTCGGCTGCGCCGGGCATGGGCGCAACGCGTGGAGCCGGCGGCGGACGGGCAGGAAGGTAAAAACCTG